>JAUWFQ010000012.1 GCA_030606865.1 bacterium | reverse complement strand
TGACTTACAATATCCTTAGCATTTTTTGACAAACTACCTATGGTTTCATTCAGGAATGCTTCAGACAAAGCCATACCCACTGCCATCCCAACCCCCTGACCTAAAGGTCCTGTAGTTGCTTCTACTCCCGGGAGTTTTACTTCAGGGTGACCAGGTGTATTGCTGTCAAGCTGACGGAACTGTTTAAGATCCTTCTTTTTAAACCATCCAACTAAATGCAGCATTGAGTACAATAACATTGATTCGTGACCGGCTGATAAAACAAATCGGTCACGATTAAACCATTTGGGATTTTTTGGATCAAAGTTTAGGAAATCGGAAAAAAGCACATAAACAAAATCTGCTGAGGACATTGCTCCACCCGTGTGACCCGAGTTTGCATTCCGTACTCCGTCCATAACTAAACCTTTTATCACATTAACTGCAAATTGATCCTTATCTTCTTCAGACCACTCAGCAAATTTTTCAATTTCTTTATATGTTCTCATTATCCTATATATTTTTAAATTTTTCGATTGTTGAATGTGGATCATCTGTATTAAATATAGCAGAACCTGCCACTAAAATATCAGCACCTGCTTCCTTTACCATTTTGGCATTTGATAATTTTATACCGCCATCCACTTCTATTATTACTCGTTTACGTATTCCTAATATTTTCAACGATTTATCTAATTTCTTAATCCGAGCTGTTGATTCAGAAATATATTGCTGACCACCAAATCCCGGTTCAACAGACATAATCAAGATTAAGTCGATTTTTTCTAAATACTGATCTAATACTTTTAAAGGTGTTCCGGGTTTAATTGAGATACCAACTTGCTTATTAAATGATCGTATTTGTTCAATAAGTTTAACAGGATTATCAATAGCTTCTATATGAAAAGTGATATTGTCTGCTCCCGCTTTTACAAATGGTTCAATCAATTGTTCAGGATTTGTAACCATTAAATGAACATCTAAAAATAAATCTGTTTTTAGTCTAATTGATTCTAACACGACCGGACCAATTGTTAAATTTGGTACAAAGTGTCCATCCATTACATCAATATGAAGGTAATCCGCACCGGCACTTTGGCATATCGCAATTGCGCTTTTTAAATCGGAGAAATCCGCTGATAGAATTGATGGAGCTATTTTAATCATTACCATTAGTCGAAGTTTCTTAACAAATCTTTTACGGCGTCTTTGTGAACAATAAAAATCATCATTTTCAATTTTACATAATCTTCATGATAAAAATAGTAGCCCGGATGTGGTCCTGTATGACCACCACTTCCGGAATCTTTAATTAAAAACCACGTTCCATCATCTCTATCTTGGTAGCCAACAATATGAATACCATGGTCATCTGTTGTAGAACGATTACTAAAACGAAATTGACGAGCATTTTCTTCTATATATTGTGAAGGGATATCAAAAGACGGTATCATAGCCACCTCATTGTGAGCACTTATACCTGCCTCGGATACGTCACCTCCGATTCCAACTGTATATCCCATTTTTACAGCATTTTTTAATGCAATCATAAAATCATCTAATGGCACATTATAATAATTACTATTGTGCCACCAATTATCAGGGACATTATATTCACCGATGGAATAATATGGATTCTCCATAAGTGACAAAATATCAACATAATTGTCAATATTTAGTTTAACAATTTTTTCAAGATATTTATGCGGTGTCATTTTTTTACCATCTACCTTGAAACTTGTTGGTGGCTCTCCCAAATAATGATTAAGAATTGATTTTATTGTAGAGAGAACAACCGTTTCATTCCAATTACTTGTTGCTTTGATATGTTTCAAATATGTATTCATCTCTTTCCACATTTGACCATGATCATGATATTGCTGTCCCTCTTTCAAACCTGAGTATATATCATAAGGTACTACACCATATTTCTTCCAAATCCTAATTGTAGCATTTGCTTCTGATCCTTGTGAAAAATGTGAATCTCCCCTTTCACTTACATAGCGACGCGCTTTTTCAACCGCTTCCCAATAAGCAGTATGCATAATCGACAGCTTCAATTTTTGATTGGTTTGCCTATATATTTCAGATTCAAAAAATGATGTTGAGGAAAAACACCAACAAGTTCCTGTTAATCCCTGGCTTACAAGATCATTATGCCAATAAGATGTAAAAACTTTAGGGTCATTAGGTAGGTCAAGCCCTTCATAATCCATTTTAAAACGTAGTTTAGGTTCTTTTTCAAGTGTTTTAAATTCCTTCGCAGTTTTCGTCATATCTTCACGAAATTCACTTTTACTTTCGATAAATTTCCCGTGATGACGGTCTATTTCTTGTGAAATAATTATATTATTAATTGAAAAAAATATCAATACAAACAAAATAATATTTTTCTTCATGATGAAAAATCCTTTATAATTCTCTGATAAATTACGTAACAAAATTAAATTTTTATATTAAAAGGAATGATAATTATGACTGATTTGCAACGCTGCAATTGGCCAGGTTCTGATAAGCTAATGATTAAATATCATGATGAAGAATGGGGTATCCCGAATCACGATGACCGAAAATGGTTTGAATATATTACTTTAGATGCCTTCCAAGCTGGTTTGAGTTGGTCTATCGTTCTGAATAAACGAGAGAATTTTCGAAAAGCATTTGACAACTTTGATCCTAAAAAAATAGCAGGATATGATCAAACAATAGTTGACGAATTGATCAAAGATGCAGGAATAATCCGTAATAAACTAAAGATCAATGCTACGGTTTCAAATGCTAAAGCATTTTTAGATATACAGAAAGAATTTGGTAGTTTTGATAATTATATCTGGCGATTCGTAAACGGAAAACCAATTATCAATCATTGGAAAAACATATCGGATTTACCGGCAAGTACAATTGAATCAGATAAATTGAGTGCTGATCTTAAAAAACATGGATTCAAATTTGTTGGCACTACAATTTGTTATGCCTTTATGCAAAGTGCTGGTATGGTTAATGATCATTTAGTACATTGTTTTCGGTATAAGGAACTTACATAAAACGTAAACCTCGAACCTCGAAACTTGCCGCTGCATAACCGACAGTGCAAGGTTACATGATTGAATGGTTTACATATTTCCGCCTTGGAAATATTATTAACTATTTCATACCATCAAAAGATGTCACAAATTTTTGTAATGCGTTAAAATGCGAACCTCTCCAATAAATTTTTTCACATCCCGGACAATGTTTAAAATTATCATAATATTTCTTTGTCAGTGGTTCCAACAGGTTGATTATTTCTTTTTTTGCCACCTTTTTTAATTTGCTATTGCATATGGAACAGCGTGTAAATGGTCTTAATTGCTGTGTCAAATCAAATCGTCGAACTACTTCCTTTATTTGCTGATAGGGATCGTTGGAATGAATACAATACCCATGCGTTACCTTATTAGGCATAAGCAACTGCCGATTTCTAGTTAATAATATCCGCTTCTTTTTTAAGGCTGTCTCCAAAAACTCTATTCCAGTTATTTTTCTATCATAATGAACATCTAATCCTAATAATCGCATTAAACGCGCCAATTTTCCTAGTGGAGCATCTACAAAATATTTCAAATTTCTTAATGGACGATCTTGTAAATGTGTTACCGGCGAAACATCAATTGACTCAAACATTGGGTAAATGCTGGTTTTGTCGCCATCATTTACTTTGTGACCAAAATCTACAGATTGACCATTCACTAAGATCAAATCTACTTCGGTGTGCGGTACTCCGCAGGATTCAATTAAATCTTTTACTGTAGTTGGAAGGAGCAATTCTTTGACAAATTCGGCTTTTCGTTGATTCTTCGGTAGAAAATCGTTCAATTCCTCGTAAAACCGCAGGTAAATGGTAATCATAACCAAGAATAATCCGGTAAACCGCTGTGAGTTTTATATTCTAAAGCTGTTTCTCTTTCGTTTTCAGTAAGTAAACGGTTAATCGACTCAAACTTTGCTGAGTTTGCTGTATATTCTGGACGATATTGAAACATAACATTCACAGCCGATTCTATTGATATTTCGTTAGCAATAAAATTAAGAATATGCTTTGTATCATTAAGCTGACCTGGCATAACTAAATGTCGTATTAATAATCCTTTATATGCTATTCCGTTATCATCTAATTGTAAATTGCCAACTTGGCGATACATATTTTTCAAATTACGTGTAGCAATCTCAGGATAATCCTGCGCATTCAAAAATAACTTTGCGGATTGAGGATTCCAGAACTTGAAATCAGGCATATAAATATCAATAATACCATCTAATAATTCTAAACTTATTTCACTATCATAAGCACTTGTATTGTAAACTAATGGAAGATGTAATCCTAAATTAATTGCTATTTCAAGCGCTTCAAGAATCTGGACAACCACATGTGATGGAGTAACAAAATTGATGTTATGACATCCGCGATCCTGTAAATCCATCATTATGTTTGCTAATTCTTCTGGATGAACCTCTCTTCCATTTTTAGAATGGCTGATATCCCAATTCTGACAGAATACACAACGGAGATTACAACTGATAAAGAAGATCGTACCCGAGCCATTGAATCCAGTTAAACAAGCTTCCTCTCCGAAGTGGGAAAAGTGGTTACTCACTTTAGCAAAATGCCCAATCTGACAAATTTTACCAGGTTTCTCATATCGATTTATCTCGCAATTTCGCGGACATAGTCGGCAATTCTCAAGTAATTTGCGTCCCCTTTGAATTTTTTCCTCTAACTTACCTGTTCGATGTGCCAGTAAATAACACGGGGGATATTTCTTTTGTATTTTATTAATAGACAACGCCGGCATATCCCACCCCGTAAGTAAATTTCTCCGGAGGATTCAAACCATGACTGGTTGTATAATCGATCAAGTGTCCGGTATCTTTTCCTAACTTTTGCATCATTGCTAATAGAGCTGCAACTGCTCCTGCTCCACAAGCATTGGAGTTTTTTTGCGCTTCTGCTAATACTTTTTTACTATTACAAGTGATAAAATGCTGTATCATTCGTTGATCATTTTGTGTCATCCACCTAAACCCCTTCACACCAATTCCATGCGAAACTGTTCCATACATCAACCCATAATGGGTTAAGTCCGTTGAAGCAATACCAATAACATCTTCCTTAGATTTTCGTAATAATGTTCCGATTGCATAGCCTAATTCCAGACTATCCTTGGTAGGTTTAACTATAATTGGTACAATTGTAGTTTCTGGCCAGAAATATTTAATCATCGGTAGTTGGACTTCAATTGAATGTTCGGCCTGGTGAGCAATACTATCTTCTGCCATTAACTGGTTAACGCTTTTACTAATATCATTGGCAAGTTCAGTATTAACTTGAATATCCCCAAGCGGAGTTTTCCAAGAACCGGTAGGATATAGACTGTGTTTAGCAACTCCAGCATGGTCTGCACCAAAAATTAAACAGGTATCAGGTGTTTTAGTCTGCGATGTACAATAAATTGTACAAGCTGCAGTTTTTCCGGAATATCGCCAACCAGCATGCGGTAGAATCATTCCTGAAATCTTTTCCGGTAACCCGTCAGGAATTTTAAACCCGACTAAAAATCCTTTTATTTGTGTGATCAAATCTCCGGGATAAAAATCCTGGGCTATTGGATATCTCACTAAAGTCATGATTGCCCAACCATATTTTCAAAACAACCAGGTATTGTAGTATCACAGTAAGCGCATTTGTTTTCATTCATGGCGGTTAGATCGGTCGTGTAACCTATACGCTTAATCACAATTTTCCCACATGATGGACATATAGTATCTTGTCCAATATCGTTAAGAACATTACCTATGTATACAAATTTCAGTCCCTCATTAAGAGCGATATCGCGTGCACGTTTTAATGTTATTATTGGGGTCGGTGGTACATCTAACATCTTAAAGTCAGGATGAAAAGCTGAAAAGTGTAATGGAATACACGGATCTAATTCTTCCACAATAAATTTCGATAATGAACGTAGTTCATTTGGATGATCATTTTGTTTGGGAATAATCAATGTAGTAATCTCTACCCAAATATTAGTTTCATTCACCAGCCAGCGCAGGGTATCCAAAACCGGATCAAGATTTGACAAAGTTAGCTTTCTATAGAATTGATCTGAAAATGCCTTTAAATCTACGTTTACTCCATCAATATTTTTAAAAATATCATATCGCGCTTCAGATGTAATATAACCATTGGTAACCATCACATTTTTCAATCCATTATGTCGTGCTTGCTCAGCAATATCTATTACCCATTCACCAAAAATGATCGGATCATTGTAAGTATATGCAATCCCAATTGAATTATTGATTTGAGCAAATTTTACAATATCTTGAGCAGAATATTTTTTAGCTAAATATTGTTGATTGACTGACTTACTTATATGCCAATTCTGACAATATTTGCATCCTAAATTACATCCGATTGTTCCAAAACTATAAATAGTAGAACCGGGATAGAAATGGTATAAGGGTTTTTTCTCTATTGGATCATTGGCAAATCCATTCATGCGACCATAAGCGGTATTGTACAATTTCCCATTGATATTTTTACGAATGAAACAAAATCCATGAGATCCGCAAGGAATTTTACAATTACGAGGACATAACTGACATTCAATTCTATTATTATCTATTAATTGCCACCAACTTGCAATTTTATAATCATATATAGACTGAATTTTATTCACCATATCATAATCTAACATATATTTTAGGATAATATAAAGATGTTTTAAAATTTTCAAATAATCCTTGCTACTATAATTCAATAATATTTAAAATAGACCGACCGGTCGGTTTATTTTATGAGTCAAAGCAAACAAGATCAAAGAAAATACCAGATTCTCGATGCGGCTTTGGAAGTAATCGTTAGCAAAGGTTATGAAGGAAGCAGCATGACCGATATCGTACAGAAATCTAATATGAGCAAAGGTGCTATATATTGGTATTTCAAATCAAAAAAGGAAGTTTATCTTGCATTAGTGAATCATTGGGTACACTATTATAGTCCAACCT
Source organism: bacterium (assembly GCA_030606865.1). Taxonomy (GTDB): domain Bacteria; phylum Fidelibacterota; class Marinisomatia; order Marinisomatales; family JAHJCW01; genus JAHJCW01. The sequence goes on along the minus strand of JAUWFQ010000012.1, from coordinate 22,794 downwards.
TAAACCATATTATTGAAGATGATCAACCCGCTTCTGTACAATTAAAAGAACTATTCAATTATTTTATTAAACAGTATGAAACTGATCAAACAGTATTTAAGGCTGTAGCGGTATTTTGGTCATTGGCAGGTCGTGATAACGAATTTAAAGAAAAATTCGATAAAGTTTATTCAGAATTTTTTACATTAATAGAAAAAATCATTATCAAAGGTATTGAAAGCAAAGAGTTTAAAAACGTTGATACCAAAATAGCAGCACTCTCAATTATGGTAAATATTGAAAGTACCATTTGGTTTACATTATTTGACGATTTTGGCATTAGTGCGACAAAATATATGACAACTATTACCGAATTTATATTATCCGGTTTAACCAAATAACTTTGGAGGAATAAATTATGAGCGAAACTCAACCAAGAACAGGTGGTCGATTTTTAATCGAAGAAATAGGTACAAGTCCTGTTTTTTCCCGTGAAAACTTTTCTGATGAACACAAAGAAATTGAACAAATGATCAGGGAGTTTGCAACTGATCGCATCGGTGAAAACGCAGATGACATTAATAAGTTTAATAAGGATTTGAGTCTCTCAATACTACGTGAAATGGGCGAACTTGGTCTATGTGGTATTGACGTTCCCGAAAAATATGGCGGAATGGAAATGGACAAAATAACAACAGCAATAGCTGCTGAATCATTATCTGTTGGTTTTTGTCCATCTTTTACAGCAATTTGGTCTGTTCAAACCGGAATCGGAAGTTTACCGATTGTTTGGTTTGGAACACCCGAGCAAAAAGCTAAATATTTACCAAAAATGGTTACGGCAGAGTTGGTAGGTTCTTATGGTCTTACTGAACCTTCCGCCGGGTCAGATGCTCTTAGTGCACTCACAACTGCAAAACTAACTGAGGATGGCAAACACTATATCTTAAATGGCGAAAAAGTATTTATTACCAATGGCGGATGGGCTGATGTATTTATCACATACGCTAAAGTTGATGGTGATAAATTTAGTGGATTTATTATTGATAAAGATACGCCCGGTTTTGAAATCGGACCTGAAGAACATAAGATGGGAATGAAGGGATCTTCAACAGTTTCCCTAATTTTCAAAGATGCAAAAGTACCGGTCGAAAACCTGTTATATAAAGTTGGCAAGGGTGCAACAATTGCCTTTAATGTCTTAAATTTGGGGCGATTTAAATTAGCTGCCTCCGATTTAGGTGGATGTAAAATGGTCATCACTGAAGCTGCGAAATATGCTTTAGAACGCAGGCAATTTGGTCAACCTATCGCGCACTTTGATGCTATTAAAGGAAAATTCGCCGATATGATCATCGGAACTTATTCTGCTGACAGCATGATATATAGGACGATTGGTCTTATTCAAGATGCAATAGATACCCTTGATAAGAATGATGATAAATATTACATCAAAGTAGGTGAAGCAATGGAACTCTACGCCATAGAAGCATCAATGGCAAAAGTTTATGGCAGCGAAACATTCGGAAAAGTTGCTGACCATGGAATCCAAATCCTTGGTGGATATGGATTTATTGAGGATTATCCATTCGCCGGTGTTTATCGGGATACACGAATTGACAGAATTTGGGAAGGATCCAATGAAATCAATCGAATGATTATTAACGGATATATGATGAAAAGAGCTCTTATGGAAGAACTTCCTATTCGTGAAAAAATCCAGCAAATCGAAGATTATCTTGCGACTGATCCAAACGGAAAAAATAAACCTGAAGGAGAGTTAGATCATGAGATACAAATGCTAGAAGCTGGAAAAATGTTAGGTTTGTACTTATTCCATGAGGCTTTATGCGAATATGGTCAAGATTTGAAGCACGAACAACAGTTAACCGAAATTCTTGCAAATATCTTTATAGATCTATACACAGCAGAAAGCACAATCTCGCGCGTTCGCCAAAGTATTGAATCAGGGAATAATGAGAGAACTCCATTATATATTGCACAAGTATTTACGGCTGAAGCGTCCATTAGATTATTAAATATGGCATTAACCGGAATGAATGGAATTTATAAAGGATGTTTAAAAAACACGATTATAGACAATTTAAAGAATTTCCAAGTAAGGATGCTTCCGAAAATTGATATTATCGAAATGAAGCGTCTGATAGCTGAACATGTATATTCAAAACAATCATACCCATTTTAGGAGAATATTATGAGTACAAAATCTGTTATAGTTGATGCAGTAAGGTCACCAATAGGTGTCAGAAACGGAAAATTAATGGGAATACGACCCGATGATCTTTCCGCACAAGTCGTTAAAGGATTATTAAAAAGAAATCCAAATCTAAAACCTGAAATGATCGAAGATGTTGTTTTAGGATGCGCTTTTCCTGAAGGACCGCAAGGTATGATTATGGCACGTTCTGTAGCCGTACTTTCAGGAATACCAAAAGAAGCCGGTGGTAAGGTTGTTAATCGTTTCTGTGGTTCATCAATGGATGCTGTTCATCAACTCAGTACCGCCATTGAAAGTGGCGATATAGAAGTCGGAATTGCCATAGGCGTAGAAGATATGTTCTCAGTTCCTATGGGCGGGTTTGCACCCGATTTTCATCCTGAATTAGCTGAACAGGAATTCTACATCGGCATGGGTGATACAGCTGAAAATCTTGCTAAAGAAGGTAATATCTCTCGTGAAGATCAAGATGCTTTTGCAATTGAATCACATAAAAAAGCACTAAAAGCACAGGCTGACGGTAAATTTAAAAATGAATTGATCCCAATTGTTAATTTTGAAGGAGTAACAATCGAAAATGATGAAGGACCTCGTGAACCTGATGTGGAAAAAATTAAATCACTAAAACCAGCGTTTTCCGTAGATGGTACAGTAACTGCGGCAACAAGTAGTCCGATTACAATTGGAGCTGCTGCAATTATCGTGGCTAGTGAAGATTTTGCAAAAAAGAATAAACTGCAAATTAGAGCTGAAATTGTTAGTAGAGCTGTTGCCGGAGTAGATTGGAAACGCATGGGTACCGGCCCCCTACCTGCAACTGAAAAAGCATTGGAAAAAGCAAAAATGACTATGGATGACATTGAAACCATTGAACTAAATGAAGCATTTGGAGCTCAGTCGTTATTTGTTATTCGTACCGGTGGTTGGGATACGAAAAAAATAAATCATAATGGTGGCGCAATTGCAGTAGGGCATCCGTTAGGTTGCTCAGGTGCACGAATCTTAACTACATTAATAAACGTAATGGAACAGCAAAAAACAAAAATTGGTTTAGCTACAATGTGTATCGGTAGCGGTCAAGGAATTGCAACAATCATTAAACGACCTGCTTAACTAAAGAGGTAAAAATGGAATACAAAATTGAAAAAGTCGCTATTTTAGGCGCAGGAGTTATGGGAGCTCAATTAGCGGGTCATCTTGCTAATGCTGGTATCCCATCGCTTCTATTTGATATAAATCAGGAATTAGCAGAAAAGGGTGTCGAAATTCTGACAAAGCTAAAACCTGCACCTCTTTATAAACCAAAAAATGCTAAGATGATCACACCTTGTAATTATGATGATGATATTGAAAGAATCAAAGAGGCAGATTGGGTTATGGAAGCAGTAGCTGAACGCTTAGATATCAAACATATCGTTTATAAAAATATTACTCCACACCTTAAGAAAACTGCAATTGTTACGTCTAATACATCGGGGATACCACTTACCGCACTAATTGAAGTCTTTCCAGATGATGTAAAAAAACGCTTTATGATAACTCACTTCTTTAATCCCCCTCGCTATATGCGATTATTGGAACTTGTAAAAGGAGATGTTACATCCGATGATGTTTATAATACTATGGCTGAATTCGGTGAAAATATATTAGGTAAAGGAATTGTTCACGCTAAGGACACACCTAATTTTATCGGAAACCGAATTGGTGTTTTCGGTATGATGGTAACTATTAAAATTGCTAAAGAAATGGGTTTCACCGTGGAAGAAGTCGATAAGTTAACCGGAACATTGGTTGGACGCGCAAAAAGCGCGACTTTCCGTACAGCCGATGTTGTTGGTCTTGATACACTTGCCCACGTAGCTACCGGTAGTTATGAACGCGGAGAAGGTGACGAAGAACGGGACATCTTTAAACTACCTGATATTCTTAAAACACTAATTGATGATGGAAGATTAGGTGCAAAAACCAAAGCTGGATTCTATAAAAAAGAAGGTAAAACAATTCTTTCAGTTAATCTGGAAAACGGTGAATATGGTCCGCAGAAAAAAGTTCGTTTCGATGGATTCCGTCTTGCAAAAGACCGTCAAATTACCGGAGAAAAGATTGCGGCACTCGCTTTTAGTAATGATAAAGCCGGTAAGTTTTTCTGGGAAATATTATCCCGCACCCTGATTTATTCGGCAAATCGCATTCCTGAAATAAGTGATGATGTTGTAAATATCGACAATGCCTTAAAATGGGGATTTGGTTGGGAATTAGGTCCGTTTGAAACATGGGATGCTATCGGTGTTGAGCGTGCTGTAAATCGAATGAAAGATGAAGGTAAAGCAGTTCCCAAATGGGTTGAGGAAATGCTCTCAGCGGGTTACTCCACATTCTATAAAATAGAAGATGGTCAATATACGCATTACAATCCATTAAAGAAGAATAGGCTATCAATAGATTTAGGTGAAAAAGCTTTAAACCTTACATTAGAAAAATCTAAAGGTAATTTGCTCGAACGTGATTGGAGCGCAAGTTTGATTGATCTTGGTGATGGCGTTTTAAATGTAGAATATCATTCGATATTACAACCATTTCTAAATCCAATTGATGGTTCAATGGTACAAACAATTCTAAAAGGATTGGATTTGCTTGATAGTGGTAAATATAAAGCAATGGTACTCGGACATCAAGGACAGAACTTTTGTGCCGGAGCTAATTTAGCCGGGATACTACAATTCTGTGATAATAAAGACTGGAAAGGTCTTGAGGATACGATTAAGTTGTTCCAAGATCTTACGCAACGTATTCGATTCTCAAAAGCACCTGTGGTAGCTGCTCCATTCCATTTAACGCTTGGTGGCGGATTTGAATTCATTGCTCCTGCCGCTCATCGCGTTGCTGCAGCGGAATTATATATAGGTGCTGTCGAAGTAGGTGTTGGGTTAGTCCCCGGAGCCGGTGGCAACCTTCGATTGATATTGAATCTCATGGAAAATTCCGGAGCAAAAGGCATAAGGAATGCTTTTCAAATATCTCAAAAGGCATTTGAAACAATCGGCTTTGCTAAAGTCGCAACAAGCGCCGATGAAGCCAAATTCGTTGGTTATTTGTTAAAAACTGATACTATTATTTTAAACAATGATCATAGAATTTGGAAAGCAAAGCAAAAAGCTATGGAACTTATGGAAGGATACAAACCACCTGAATATCGTGATGATATTAAATTACCCGGAGTTGGTGGTCGCACAACATTGAAGATGGCAATTAAGGGATTTAAGGCGCAGGGAAAGCTGTCAGATCACGATGAAGTAATAGGCAATAAATTAGCGTATATTCTTACCGGTGGTGATAAAGCAGGACTTACTAAAAGTGTTGATGAACAATATTTATTAGATATTGAACGTGAAGCCTTTTTGTCCTTAGCTGCAGAACCTTTATCACAAGACCGGATTCAATTTATGCTTAAAAAAGGGAAACCACTTCGTAATTAATCATTTGTCTAATGATAAAAAAATACCCGCTATCATATTATAAGCGGGTATTTTTTTTATTTGTTCACCTTTCAGATTGATATTAAATAAGTGTAAATTTGAATTATATTATCCTAATAAATAACTATAAAAATTCAACATATTAAACAGTAAATAATTATTATCATTATTAACCAAATCAAATGAGGAAATGAAATGAGTAACGGAAACATAAAAAATCGCTGGTTTGTTGTAATCGGTGCAATTCTAATTCAATTGTGTTTAGGCGCAATTTACGCATGGAGCGTATTTACACCATCATTAGTTGAAGCAGATTGGACTAAAGCAGAAACTCAAGCTGTCTTTGCCGCTGGTTTAGCGTTATTCGCAATTGTGATGGTGATTGCCGGACGGTTGCTACCCAAATGGGGACCACGTAAATTAGCTTTTTCAGGAGGCATAGTTCTGGGTCTTGGATATTTACTGGCAGGATTATTTGGTGGAACGAGTTTTTGGTCTATCTTTTTCTTTATCGGAATCATTGGAGGGTCAGGTATCGGTTTAGCTTATGTAGTCCCAATTGCTGTTGGCATGCGTTGGTTTCCGGATAAGAAAGGATTAATCACCGGACTAGCTGTCGCCGGATTTGGTTTTGGAGCAATGCTTTGGGTTAAATTAGCAGGTGCTTGGGGTAATTTGATTACCGACCTTGGTTTAAGTACTACTTTCACAATTTATGGTATTGTATTTTTCGTTACCGTAATGATTGGTGGAATATGGATGGTATTTCCGCCTGAAGGATGGAAACCCGAAGGATGGACTCCACCCGAAGACGCGAAAGATAGCAAAGTGACTAAAGTAGCTGATTTAGGTAGTACGCAGATGCTTAAAACCCCTCAATATTATATGATTTTATTAACTTTTGCATTTGGTGCAAGTGCCGGCTTAATGAGTATCGGCCTAATGAAATTATTTCCTATGCAGGCATTAACCGAAGCAGGATTGTCGCCGGCGGCCGCATCAGGTATCGCAGGAACTGCGATGGCAGTGTTTTTCTCATTAGCAAATGGATTTGGTCGTATCGCTTGGGGTGCAATGAGCGATAAACTAGGAAGACGTAATTCCATAATGCTAATGATGGCAACGCAAGGTATCATGGTAATTTTATTCCAATGGATGGCAGGAACTCCTGCATTATTATACCTTGGTGCCACTCTAATAGGATTTAACTTTGGTGGAAATTTTGCACTTTTCCCAACTATCACAGCGGATACATTTGGAACTAAATTTATTGGTCAAAACTATGGTTGGGTATTTTTAGCATATGGGATAGGTGGAATTTTTGGACCTATTTTAGGTGGCAAGCTTGGCGATATGGGTAATTTCCCGCTTGCATTCACAATTTGCGGTATTCTTTGTTTGGTTGCTGCAGGTATAATTTCGATGGTAAAACCACCGAAAGCAGCTACAGCATAGAAGTATATTATTTACCCCCACTTGTATTCTCCCCCTAATTTAGGGGGAGAGTTAAAGAGGGGGTATTTTTTACACGAAATCAGTGATAATTCACTACATAATTCTGTAATTAAAAACTATACTCCAACCCTAAAGATAGATGTGAAAAATCCTCCATTTGCGCAAAACTATTTGTTGGATCATCATCATCCCCAATAAATTTGCTAACTCCCAACTTTAATTCCCAGTTTTCGATTGGCGAATAATCGATATTCATTCCTAACATATATCCTGTTTCTTCAAGATTTATCAGACTCATAGCTTCTATCTCGAGACGATCATCAAAGAAATTAGTGGATCCGTTTACAATCAATGCTTTCTCAGCGATCATTGCAAATGGTGTGCCCATTCCTGGAGTGAAATTATCTTTGGTTAATGGATAAAAATTTAATGAATCATTCATAGTAAAACCCGAAATAGATTGAATATCCGTTCCCAATAGTTGTACACCTAAATTAATGTCAGAAAATCCTGAATATTCAAGTTGGAAAACATATTGTAAGTAATCAGCATCAAGATCAAAAACCATATCAGCATTATTTTCATAAATATTTTCTGTATTAAAATATCCAAGTTCGCTACGTAAAGTAAAATCACCAATGAAAGTAACGAAATCGGCACCTAGCATATCTGTTTTACGATAACCAAATCGTGGAATAAATGGAATCATTAACATATCTGTAGGTTTAAGTGCAAGGAGACAAAAACTTCTATCATATCCATTAAAATATGATAATGAAAGGTCAGCCCAATTAAATGTTCCTTGAATTCTAGCACCATATTCCAATGGTTTATCAATCTCAACATATTCATCGGGTTCAAATGGAAATTGAATTGGAAAATCTTCTTCCCCAAAAGGCAGGCGATTTGCAGTGTGTTCAGGTATTACGATTACTTCCGCATTCAGATTTTTCCAATATGCTTTTACTGAACCGGATAGTACTCCTATTTTTCTATCCGCACCTGCCAAAAACATATAATAAAAATCATATGGATTTATATTGTCTGTTGGATTGTTACCATCTGCGACACCCCAAGTATGGATCATTTTTCCAAGTTTAACTTCCCCAAATGATGGATACCATGCTAAATACGCTTCACGGATATCTAATTCAGCTTCGCTTCCTTTCCACCGCGCTTCAAAGGCCGTATTTGTTTTAAGCTCAAAGTTTCCGTAAGAATAACTCAACTGCAAATCAGCTAAACGAAATGGTAAAGATATTTCTGAACCATCAGAAACCCGCATAAGATAAGTCGGTGATACTGAACCAGAATATTGGACTTGTGCAAAAGTTATGAATGGTAATAAAAGTAAAATTATTCGTTTCATCTTTATTCTCTGATCATTACAAGCATCATTTTAAATTGTTCTTTTGCTTTTAATGCATGAGGTTTACCGGCTGGCAAGATTATCATCTCACCGGCTTTAGTAATATGTGATTTACCAGAAATAATTACTTCTGCCGCTCCATCAATCACTTGAACTAGTGCATCAAAAGGTGCAGTGTGTTCACTTAATCCTTGACCCTTATCGAATGCGAAAATAGTTATAGTTCCTTTCTCTTTTTTGATCAAGGTTTTACTAACTACAGAATCTTTCTGGTACTCAACAAGATCACTAATTTTATTTGATTCATTTAAATTCATAATATTTCTACCTTGGTAAACGTTTGAGATTTTTCTCTTGAAAAAGGTTATCTGGTACATCGGTATCTACTTCAATTTGATCGAAAGTCAGACGAGTATTGTGAGATTTTTGTACATTTTCTACATACATTTCTTCTGGAACATCATATCCTTTTAATTTTTTATATTTAATAGTTTTGGTTTTTAACAAGCGGTCTGCGTTATCATATGATTCTTCTTTCATGACTAAATAATCTGATTTGGAAACCCATGCAATGTGCTTTGAATAAGTGGATTCTATTTCAGGATTAGGAATTGATTCTAAGATATAATACTCGTTGTCATCAATCTTTTCACTACCTGTTAATTTGTAGGTGTATTCATCTAATTCACGCGAGGTCATATCTTCGTAACTCATATCGGAACCCATGAATGAATCTGCTTTCTGCTTCGAAGAGATTCTACGCACTTTGTTAAAAGCCGGTAACCACAAACGCATTTCATCGTCTTCCCCATCATGCTCGATCTTTAAAAAAGCAACACCTTTATCATCTGCCGGAGCGAGGAACCAAATGATTTGCTTTTTTTAATCATCTTTAGATACGGATCGTAGTGTTGATGTTCTAGTTTTACCCTTTTTATTAGTCAGAACCATAGTAAGATTTGTCTTCAAATCTTTTGGTTTTTGTTTTTCATCAATTTGCTTAGCAATTTCTAAACCGGTTTGTGATAATGCAAAACTTGCTATTAAAACGATTATGCTGATATATTTTTTCATTATCTATTTCTCCAAATAATTGTTATTTATAAGTTTTTCCTTCAATAATTCTACTAAAGATGCCATTAAAGTAAGTGTGCCGATTGATGTAGCTAACATAGCGAGAACCATCAATCCTCCAATTTGTTGAATTGGTATAAATGATGAAAACAAAAGCGCACCAAATGCCATATTTGATCCGGCGTTTAATAATATCGGGTATCCAACATCGTCTATGGTTTGATTTGTAATATTATAATGATCACTGGAACTTGCTGAAATTCGTTTAAATTGTGAAATATAATGTATTGCAAAATCAACTCCAACTCCAATAATCACTGAAGATAAAATTGCTGTAACATGACTAAAGTCCATACCAAACCAACCCATTAATCCAAAATTTAATAGAACAGCAGATACCAAAGGTATTATTGATATAATTCCCCATAATATTCTTTTGAAAAAGATGCCGGCAATTAGAGCAATTAGAATAATTGAAGCAAAAATGCTTATGAATGAAGATTGTACAATCTTATCAGTTAAATCTCTAAAAACAACTAACATTCCCGTAGTGGTAATATTAAGTTCTTCATTAATATTGCTATCAATGAATTGATCAATTTCATCAACAAATTTTGCTATTTCTTGTGTCGAGACACTACCCATAAACGCTGTTATTAAACCGATTTCATAATCATAATCAACTAACGATTCAAAATCATCGGGATCACCCGACATTGAATAAAGCGTAAAAAGGTTATTCACTTTATCACGCGTATCCGGAATTATCTCATATCTCAGATCACCATCCATCACTGTTTTGTGCATTAATTTAATAATATTGGCAATGGAAAATGATGTAGTTACATCAGGATGCTTATGAATAAATTCTTGTATCAATTCCATATCCATTAGTGTTTCAGGAGACTTAATATCACCCTCAATCCTAAATTCCATATTCATCGTACCAGACATTTCTTTATCAAGGAATTCCATGCTATTACGGATTTCACTTCCTTTTTCGAAAAATGTCATAATATTAACTTCAATATTCAACTTTGCTATACCAATTGTCGCTACTCCTACTATTAATAAAGCTGAAGCTAAAATGATCTTAGGATAAGTCATCACATTTTGACCAATTTTATCTATTATTCGCTCAAAGATTCCTGCTTTTCTAATGGCTCGAGAATCTAAATTCCATTTTTTTAGTGATATTACCGCCGGTAACAATAAAGAGGATAATAACCAAGCCCACGCAATCCCAAAGGCAGTTGCAATTCCATAACCTATCATTTGTTGCAGCGGTGCGAAAATCATCGCTAAAAAGGCAGCCATTGTTGTGATACTAGTTAAAAATATTGGCAGTAATAAAGATTCCATTGAAATAGTCAATGATTCCCTTATATCTTTAGTAATACGCATTTTCTTAAAGAATTTTGTAAGAAAATGTACTCCATCAGCATTGGCAATGGTTAGTAAAACAATCGGCATTGACGTATTTAGTAGTGAAAAAAGGAATTTATCCGATCCGGTTAGTCTGTAGACCCAACCCATAAAACCTAACATCACAATTACAGAAGATAGAATCACAAATAAATTCATTAGTACGGCAGGTACGCTTCGTAAACTTAATAATAGTATTAATACCATGAAGATTAGCCCAACTCGCATTAGGAGGTTTATATCACCTCTTATAAGTGCCGGCATTACTCCCATTAAATATATCTGACCGCCATAATGATTTTCATAACCATCAATATATTCGTTTGCCGTATTAATTACCTTATTATTGAAAATATCCAAATCAACATCAGCAATCGGTTTCGCGATAATGTTGAGAAAATCTTGGTTTTTACCTACCAATCTGGCAGATATACTCTCGTTATCCTCTAGATAACTCTTAATATTTAAAATTTCACCATCAGTCAAATCTCTTGCCGGTTGTAAATCGCTTACTTCTATAAATCCGCCATCGCTATCCATTCGGTTACTGGTCGCTATTGTCATCACCTCATCAACCTCTGGAATTGCTTCCAATGCTTTACTGACATCCCATAATGTTTTTAATATTTCAGCATTATAGACAGATTTGTCTCTTTCGCCAAAAGCTATGAACATCATATCTGTAGATCCAAATTCATCTTTAATATTGTCCCAAGTTTGAACCGATTCCATATTTTTGGGTAATATTTTCATCATATCATCTTCAAGAACCAACCAACGCACACCTGATGCAACAATAATTGTTAATATTATAATAATGATAATCGTTCGCTTAGGATGGTCAAGGGACTGTGTAATTGCCCAATTTTTAAGTTTTGCTGTCATTTTGTTCCTTTAATATATTGTGTTGTTTCATCGCTGATATACCTTTCTCAGTAAACATTCCTTTAGTAATAATATTCACAAATAAATTGATAGTATCCACAGGTACCAAATTATTTTTTAAGAAAAATTCCGGTTGGAATGTTGAATTAACAATATTCATATAAATTGTTGCTACAATATTCATATCAATATCTTTCCTGGCAAATCCTTTTTCCTGAGCTTCTATAAATATTGTAGCAAAATCCTGTGTTAAACCTTGTCGAAAAGTTTCAATTTTTTTCCAGACTATCGGATAACGATTTTTTACTTCAACTACTTTATCCATAGAAACTCGACTAATTTTGTTCATTATGAAATCCATGATTTTAGTATATTTTTCAATTGGATCCGCATCGGATTTAACAATTTGTTTAAGTTTGTGTTCTATCATTCCGGTAAAAAAATCAAATATTTTCTCAATCAGGATTTCTTTAGATGGAAAAAATTTATAGATAGTCTTTTTGCTCATACCAAGATGAACTGCTAAGGACTCTACTGTGAAAAACCGCAGTCCGTCTTGCGTAATTATCTTAAAACCTTGTTCTAAAATATGTTCTTTTGATTGATTATCTTTATCCATTGGAAACGATTTATGTTTATTTCGTTTCCAAATTTAAAATAAACCAATTTCTAAAATCAAGTACTTTTTAAACTAGTTCTTATGGTTTTACTAAAGATTCTTTAGTAAAAAAATTATCAGGCAGGTCAATATTATATTTTATATCGGAAACATCCATTACAGTTTGCGAACCGGTCTGGATATTCTTCATTATTAATTTTGTGGAAAAATTATAATTCTCAAAATTTTGATATTCATTAATAGTTAAAACTTTAAGTAGCTTGTTATTTTTATCATAGAATTCGACTTTACGTAGCAACCAATTTTGACTATCTATCCAAACTAAGCGACGCTTGTATTGCGTTTGAGTATGGCCGATTACTTCTACAACATAACAATGTTGATCATTCAGAATTTCTTCACCATTTAAAAAATATTGCTCATCTGATTGATTGAAGCTTTCCAAATCTTCATAAGAAAATTCTGTGTTCATAAATCTCTGTGTTTTTGCTTTGGATTCAATCTGTTTTGCGGTTTTTAATTTAGGTAAAAATAACCACTGGTCATTACCTCCTGATAGTTTGGACCAAATCAGAAAACCTGTGCCTTTTACAATATCAGGTTTTATAAATCTCAATAGTGATTTACTCTTATATTTACCCTTACTATATCTTTTATGATACCTTACTATTTCCCGAATTTTCACTTTCTCTTTACCACGTTTTACATCGGTATGCGTCAATTTGATATTCATCTTTGTTGTTAGTACTTTTTTAGCTGATTCCATATTAACAATCACAGCACGACCAGTTAATTGTTCCGCTTGTAAAAAAATATTAAATCCCAATAAAAAACTTAACAATATCTCTACAAACATAATCCCTAAAAATGCTATCCAATATTTCACTTCGCCCTCTAAAAACTGCAACCATTAAACAATGAAGGTTTTTGATTATCATAATCTTCTATAGCTTGCCAATATTCATCATCTATTGATAAATAATAATATTCTTTAAAATGTTCATAGGCTGCAATTCCCATTAGCTCTGAACCTAAACTATTTGGGTGTAAACCGTCAGATGTCCAAAAGTGTGCAGGGTTAGTTCCTATTGCAGTTTTAAAATCTATTATAGTAAGCCCGTAATCACTCGCAATCTCATTAATTATTACGTTCATTTCATCCATAGTAGCATTTGCTAATGTGACATCATTGCCCTTAATTGACACCCTATGAATAAGATAACCTAAAACGACTGTACTAAAATTCATAAATTCATTAACAAGATTTTTATATTCTGATTCCCATTTGTCTTTTCCACCTTGGTTTGCGGCAGAATACCATCGCCAATCATTTGCTCCTAGTAGTAAAACTATTCTTTCGGCTTTTCTACTTATTACTTCATCATATACAGAAGTATCCTTGTAAGCATTTTGGACAACACCGGCACCTGGAACACCGAAATTATATACTCGCCACACATAACCATTATCTATCATCAATTTATTTGTGTAGCCCGGGTATCCGTTTCCTGTAATTGAGCTGCCCACACAATCTATAATATGTTGAGAGTTACAAAAAGTAATTAATATTAATATTGTAAATATTGATTTTTTCATTTTAATAAAAATTTCGGTTTTACTAAACTGATTATCGCGGGTAGAAGTGCTAATGCACCTACCAAACACATCCCAATAGATAGTAAAATTAACAATCCAAAGAAATTAACCGGAACAAAAACTGAAAACAATAATACAGAAAATCCGATGATAACTGATAGAGCATTAAATACAATGCCTTTTCCTGACAATCTCAACGTAGTGAAAATTGCCGTATTCAAGTCTTGCCCTTCTTTGATATGCTCTTTTACATGCCACAAAAAATGTACCGTATAATCAATACCAACACCAATCATAATACTCGACAGCATAGCAGTTGCTATATCTAAATCAATGCCGGTATATCCCATAAAACCAAACACAATAATTATTGCAGAAATTAGCGGTAAAACCGATATAACACCACCCACTATTGATCTAAAAACAATTGCCATAATAATAAACATTACAATTAGTGAAATTATTAAACTGATCATCTGACCTTTAACAATTAACTTTGCCAATGTGCCGAGCATGGCTGCAGTTCCTGATATTTTCATTTCTCCAAAACCGGCAAATTCTGTCTGTATAAAATCTTGTGTTTCCTCAACAATAGTCGAAATCTGACTTGTTTTAATATCTTTTATTCGAACTATTAACTGTGAGTTCTCGGGATAGTCAACATCATCAATTAGTACTGATATACCGGATTGCTCATCGGTTAAACCATAAAGAAATATATATTGTGCAATTAATTCTTCATCATCAGGTATTGCATAAAATGTTGAGTCGCCATTGTTGAATGCCATATTAATTGTTTTAATTACATCCACAATTGAAGCAGTTTGGCTCACCAAAGGATATTTTTTAAAATGGTCTGTCAACAATTCTATATTCTGTAGCACCTGCGGATCAAACGCATTCCCCTCAATCAAAACTGATAATTGTGCTGTTCCGCCAAAACCTCTAGAGATTGCTTCATTGTGAATACGAATTTTAGCATCTTGTTTGTAATAATTGTTCGGATTAGAATCAACGCTAACCAATTTTATTCCAAAACCTGCAATTATCAATACAATAAGTGTGCTAATAATCGCAGGGCGACTATATTTGATAAAAAACTTTCCCCAAAGATTTATTCCATTGTTTATACGTCTAAAACTATTCGGATCACTCAAAAATGCCGGTCTTTTAGCAATGTTTAAAATAGCAGGGATCAACAATAAACTTATTATAAATGCTACAAAAATACCGAAAGATACAAAGATACCAAGCTCGCGTGCTTTTGGCAAAATATGGCTTAATAAACCTAAAAATCCCAATACAGTGGTTAATCCAGCAAGAAATATTGGAAAACTAACACTACGTAACGTCTTTTTGATAATTTGTACTCGTGATGCTTTTAAGTCATCCTTGGAATAATCATAATAGTGTGATATTATATGAATACCATAATTATTGGTTATTGCAATCAACATTACAGGAATTAAAATGCCGGTAAACGGAAGATCGAGTCCCAAATAGCCCATCAATCCCAAAGTCCAAATTGTTGAAATAACTACAACCATGAGCGGTAATAGAACACCCAACCAACTTCTAAAACTGAAAGCTAAAAATATTACCATTAACACTAAACCGACAGGTAGAAAAAACGACATATCACGGCGCATTTGATTAGTAACATTTGCACGTGTTATCGGCATACCGGCGAAATATATTTTCTCAGGTCCTTCAAATTGTTTTACTAATTCTTCAATCGTATTGACAAGTTCATGTTCATCATAATCATATGAAACGGATAATTGACAAATAAATGACATCATACGAAAATCATCTGAAATAATATTCCCAATTACACGGCTCGTAGAACTGAGGATATCTTTTAATGAATCAACTTCAGAAACATTTTTTGGTAAACGTTTTATTAGAGGGGTTACCTGAAAACCTTCTTCAAAGCTTGTCATTCTTGTAGCAGAATATATTGAAACAACTTTTTCAATTACGTTTATTTCCGCAAGGGAATCAGCAAATTCTCTATACTTAGCTAATGTGTGTTCAAATAGTAAACTATCCGATTCTACAGCTAAGACCACGATTGTTGTTCCGCCAAACAAATCATCAATCTCTTCCATAGTTTGTAGAAATTCATTCTGTTTAGGTACCATCGACTTTATCGATGGGTCAAATTCAAGTTTCAAGGAACCTATTAGAAAAAATATTGTTATCGCAAAAATTGCGATTACTAACGCCCATGGTTTATGCGAAACAATGCGGTATAAAATATTAGTAAATTGTTTTGAGTCCATAATAATCGGGCAGAAATATACGTTTTATTTTTCTTGTAAACATACAGCCATTTAAATTGATTATCTTGTAAATTATTATATGCTTCCTGATATAAATACAATATTAAAACCTCGACCAAAGAAGTACCGCAACTTAGTAAAACACATTCAGCAAGATTTATTATTTCAAGAATCCGGGTCATTTTCACTAACACAGGAAGACTTATTTAACGATTTGACTGCTAGTCGTGGTACCTCACGATTTATGGGGGTTTTTAGCACGCGCGGAATAGAATTTATTCTAAGAAAATTTGGTTATTTTGATCATCTAAAACGTGTCGGTTTACCAAAACCGATTATTACTTTAGATACAAACGATCCATTTAAGCATAGAATTCAGGTTAGTCATCAAATCGGAGAAAAATTGTATCTGTCCGGTGAATTGGTGATGCGGCGCAGTACTTTTAAAACTCCCTCTGTAGGTGAAAAAAAATATCCTCCCGCTGATTTATTATTAATCGAATGGTTCTTATTACAGAATCCGTTAAAAAAATTCTCTCGCAGGAGATCTCAGCTTCCTGGTCAAGATTTTCCCGGACTTGGAATAAGCAACATAATATTTGAAATTTTCTATTGGATGGCAAAACGACTCTGTGCAGATGGTGTTGTACTCGTTCCCAATTACTTGCATACCGGCATTTTTTACGGCAGAAGATTCCTGTTTATTAACCCCGAAAGACAAGGTACCTTGTCTGCTATAGATAAAATACGAAATATAAAATATTCATTGAATCAACTTTCATGGGCATGTGCTGAGGGACAGATAATCGATAAAATAACAGATTCAGTATTTCTATGGAAACCCGCACCAATGGTATTACCGGTATCAAAACTTGCTCGAGAGTATTTTGGATCAGAAGTATATTTAAACAAAGCAAAATTATCGCAGAAGAAATTAGATTTAAAAATAAACCGTGGTTATAAAAAACATTTTAATTCAAATTGGAAAGCAATATAAATGACACTTAAAAAATTAGTAAACCCAATAGTTATCATTGCCAATGGAAAATATCCATCGCATCCATATCCAATAGAAATCATAGATAAAGCCAAAACAATCATTTGTACAGATGGTTCGGCAAATAAACTAAAGAACCATGGATTTGATCCAACTTTTGTCATCGGTGATATGGATTCAATAAAAAATATTCAAGATTTTACTGAATCAGAATTTATTCATATTCCAAGACAAGATAATACAGATTTAGAAAAGGTTTTTGATTATTGCATGAAGTATGGAATTAATAAAGTAAGCTTATTAGGCGCAACCGGCATTCGTGATGATCTTGCATTAGCTAACATGATAATGCTTATTCAATATTATAATAAATTAAAAATTAGGATGGTTACGGATATTTATACAATCGAATGCATCAAAGGGAAACATACATTTTCTTCCTTTCCCCAACAAACTATATCCCTAATGGCTGTTTATCGTGTAAAATCAGTTACTACAAAAGGACTAAAGTTTTCTTTAAAAAAACAATCTATGATTGCATCCGGAATGGGCATAAGCAATTTGGCTATAGGAAATCAATTTACTATCAATTCATCAGGTAAATTGTTACTATTTAGAAGACACAAATAATAATTTATGCACATTTTAGATTTTTCGATTGTATTAATATACTTCATTTTTGTTGTTGCGGTTGGTTTCTACCGAAGCAAAAGTGCTTCCGAAAATTCAAATAATTATATTCTCGCCGGACGCAAACTCAGCTTGCCGGGTTTCGTTGCTACATTAGTAACAACTTGGTATGGTGGAATATTGGGAATCGGTGAAAATACTTTCAACTTTGGTATTCAGACTTGGTTTATTTTCGGACTCCCTTATTATTTTTTCGCAATTTTATTTGCGATATTCATAGCACCACGTATTAGAAAATTAAATTTTCTCTCCATACCGGATCATTTTCATAACCGATTTGGAAAAACCGCAGGTGTTATCAGCGCTGTATTTCTGCTCTTTTTGGCTAGCCCTGCTCCATATATTTTAAGTATTGGGATCCTCCTAGAATATACTGTCGGGATACCGTTCTTATGGGCGTTAATAGTTGCCACTATTTTTAGCTTAATTTATATCTGGAAAGGTGGTTTTGGAGCAATTGTACGAACTGATGTACTTCAGTTCATTTTAATGTTTGGTGGATTTATCTTATTAATAATATTCGCGTGGATAAAAATCGGTTCTCCGATTGAAATTGTGAGACAATTACCGTCTGAACATCTATCACCCACCGGTGGAAATTCCGTTCAATATATCTTTGTATGGTTTTTTATTGCAATGTGGACATTTATTGATCCTGGGTTTTATCAACGCTGTGCAGCAGCTAAATCACCAAAAACGGCACAAAAAGGAATTCTCATTTCTGTAATATTTTGGTTTATATTTGATTCGTTCACACTCACTTCAGGATTATACGCAAGAGTATTGCTAACTAACCAACAGGGTTTATTTGCATTCCCGGCTCTTGGGCAGGCGTTACTTCCACCAGTATTTTATGGTTTGTTTATAACAGGATTGTTAGCAACAATAATGTCAACTATTGACTCGCTAGGATTTATAAGCGCTTTTACATTTGGTAGAGATATTATTGGTCGAATAAAAAGAAATAATAAGAATGAAATTGACAATTCAGCTTCTTTAATCCGATTAGGATTAATTGTTATGGCAGTCATTGCAATTTTATTAGCCTATTCGTTTCCTTCGGTTGTAAAATTATGGTACATGATGGGTTCAATCTTGGTACCGGGATTGCTAATACCATTCTTAGTATCTTTTACCAAATTAAAATTAAAAAATTGGCAGGGGCAAATTTTATTGATAATTCCTGTGTTAATCTCAATTTTGTGGTTTATTTTGAATAATACAATATCAAATTTTGCATTAAAAATTGAGCCATTCTATCCGGGAATATTCTCCTCAATATTTTTGTTTGTTTTTTTTATCTTTGCTCAAAATAAAAAACTTGAAAAAGAAAATATATAATGAAATCATTATTATTAGCATATGGAACAATATTTTTAGCTGAACTCGGAGATAAAACTCAATTAGCAATATTGGCTATGAAATCAAAGGGATTATCCGGGTGGGGTTTATTTGTTGGAGCCATGATAGCATTTACAATTTTAACTGCTATTGCGATTCTGTTTGGAGGATGGCTGCAGACGAAAGTCCCTGCTGAAATCATTCAAAAAATTGCTGCAGGGAGTTTTATGATTATCGGGCTTTTAATATGGTTTGGGAAGCTATAACAAATTTATAGGTAATTGACCTATCGTCTTGGAGTATTATCTAAATAACTATCCAAAGGATTGCTTAAAGATGTATTTAGCGAAGTAATCCAATCAATTGTAGGTTGATGATAATTCATTGAAGTATAGTATGGACTTGAATCATATTGGCTAAAAGGAAATCTATAATCATTCCGGGCATACAAATAATCTGTTGTTAAAACACTATAGGTAGTACTTTCATCTATTTCAGTACCATCTGAAAGAAAATAGCCGCCAATTGTAGTCATTCCACCAAATATCATATCGGCATATCCGGTACAATTAATCACCTCTGCTCCGGTCAATTGCAACTCAATAATAAAGTTTTGGAACGGTAATACACCAATAATAACTTCTTTTGTGATATCACCGGCCGGAATTGACTGCCTGATTCCACCGGCATTTGTCATTGCAATATCAGCTGTCGGATATTGATTCAACCAAGAATCAACTACCATATTATACATCGTAGCAGACTGTCTTTCAATTTCACTATCGGTATAACCGATGACTTCTGACAACTCAGCATCTGTCTGAGTTCTCCAATATGATACTACAGCAGAAACTGTCTGGTCAGGATTCCCGTTCTCATTTATATGAACACTTGGTTCCATTTCGACAACTTCTTTTTCAACAGTGTCATAAATTATTTCAACCTTTGCATAGCTCTGCATAAATGCGGTACTTTTTATAACAGCAACACCATTGATAAGTTCTCCAACTAAATCATTATGACAATGCCCGCCGCCAATAACAGAAATTCCCAAATTAGCGAAGGCGGGCGCCAATGCAACCATCTCCTGGTAGCAAATATGACCAATAACAATTAATAATTCAGCACCATCTTGTTTAACTTGGGGAACAACAACTTCTAACGCTGTTGAATAATCAATGAAGTCATAGTCTGCTACATGGTCTGGGAATGTAGACCAAGGCGTAGTTATAGTTGTTAATCCGATGATACCAACCATTACTCCATCAATGTCTTTAATTATATATGGAGTTGCGAAATCAGGTATCTCACCACTATCCTTTTCACGAATATTTGCTGAGAGATACGGAAATTCTGCCTGCTCAATCCGGTCATATAATCCATTAACTTTAAAGTCAAATTCATGATTCCCAATGGCAGACGCATCATATTCCATGGCATTCATAACTTCAACTGTAGATTCGCCCTCGAACCAAGTAGAAATAGCCGGACCTGTCCAATTATCTCCACCACTTAAAATTAAATATCTATCGTCTCCATTATAACCTTCATTTTCCCGCCACAATCCCATCATATTTGCTGCGCCGTCCGTGTATTCTGATTTTTCTATCCAGCCGTGTTCATCATTTGTATATAAAATCGTTATGGTGCTTGTTTCATCGTCAACACCATTGTTATTAACTTTGTTTTTATCGCAAGAATAAACGAATATGATGAATAATAAAAACAACCATCTAGTATTTTTATATTTCATATTATTCATACTTTGCGGAAGTTTCTAACTTCCGTACAGTCATTACTGAACAACTAAATCAAATCAGATAAACTTTTACTCAAATCAAATTGATATTTTTTAACGTCAATTTTGGGTTCGTGCCACACACCATAGTTACCTGCCATAATCAACTTTTGAATATATGACTTTACTAACGCATCTGTACACTGATTATCATACCAACGAATATCAATTTTCGAGCTTGTTTCAGTGATTGCACCCAGTAATGCTGATAAAAATGTTTGGCGATTTTCAGTATCGGTATTGATCTTACAAAATCCTGCTTCGATTAATCCTTCAATTTGATCCCAATCAGTTCCAACAAAATCTAACCATTTTTGTTTAGAATTAGATGGATCATTCATTTTGTCTAATTGCTCAACGGCATATTTGACAACTTCGGGATAAAGTGTGGAAGCCCCATGAGCAACAAATGTTATCTCGGGATTTATTTTATCAGCAACGGCAAGCAACTCATGTGCTAATTTGATATTTAATTTAACTTTTGAACCGGGTTTACCTTTATTCGGACCGTGCATAGTTCCAATTGTTGGTGCCAACATTAAAACGCCGGTATGTTGTAAAAATTGATCCAATTCATCGGGATTTGTGTAGGTTGAAAATTCAGATTTGGTATCTTCATCTTCTTCCCCTGCTAAAACTCCTAACTCTCCTTCAACCGAAAGTCCAAGCGGGTGCGCCATATCAACAACTTCGCGCGTCAAATCAGCATTATCTTGCAAAGGCATCGCTGCCTTTGCCACTTTATCGGTGGAATTGTCCGCCATGACACTTGTTAAATGCTGAACAGATGCTTGTACAACTCGCCGTCCCGCTTCGGATATATAATCTCCGTGATCCAAATGTGTGGCAATTTTAATTGATGATCTTGCCGCTTTTTTTGTGATATACTCAGAAGCAACTTCTAATCCATAAATCGCATCGCCCTCTCCAAAATGCTTAAGCGCTGAATTTGAAACAGCCAACAGCCCTGATGAACCCAACAGCTCAAATGCTTTAAAAGCGGCATTTATTCCCTGAAAATGGGTTATGTTGAATGCCGGTACAGCGTACCGCTTTCCTTTTTGGTTTCCCTTTTCACCATTCTTTGCTTTTAAACATAATGCATGCGCAGTAGTCATATTAGTAGGGAATTTTCTGTCTGTATTTAATTTGGGGGGCAATTTTTTCATTTTTTCTCCTTTAAAATTTAATTTTCCCCTCTTGCCTGTCCGTCAGAGCCCTGGCGCAGGCGGGAGAGGGGTGGCTCCGACTAAATCGGAGACGGGGTGTGTTGTCCAATTGATTTCAATAATATTTGAAACCATCCTTGTTTAATATCAAATTCTTTTCCACCTTTTATTCTTTGAAAATCAATAAGCCTTAACTCATCTTTAGCTTCATAATCCATCCCTACAACGCCGTTGTCACCGGCGATTGCACATTCTGCTGCTAACATTGCTGATCCCTTAATTAACGCTAAATCTCTTGAATTCGGTGCAGCTGATCGAGCAAAATAACCACATTTTTGCACAAGAGTCCTATCTGCATTCAATTCTTTTGCAAATTTCTTGGCAAACCATTCACCGG
>JAUWFQ010000028.1 GCA_030606865.1 bacterium | reverse complement strand
CATAAATCGGAAACACTAAACATCGTTGGATATTTATGTGGTTTGTCATCTCCTTCGGTAACACTAATAATTACAACTTTATGCGCTTCACCGAGATCAAATAATGCCGGACAAACAAGATTCCCAACATTTTCGATGAATAAAATTGAATCATTCTTTAAATTTAATTTTTTTGAACCTTGATTAATCATTTCAGAATCAAGATGGCAACCGGTTCCGGTGTTGACTTGTACCACTGCCGCGCCGGTTGCGTCGATGCGTTCTGCATCGGTCATGGTTTGTTGATCGCCTTCAATAACGGCGCAAGTTATTTGTTTTTTCAATGCTGAAATTGTTTTTTCCAAAATGGTTGTTTTGCCGGAACCCGGAGAGCTTACTAAATTGAGTGCAAAAATATTTTTCGCTTCAAAATAACCACGGTTTCGTTCTGCAATTAAATTATTTTTTGCAAGGATATTTGTTTCAATTACAATAGTTCGACTGCTACCATGATCGTGCGTATGAGAATGATCATGTGGATGACTATGATCATGCTCATGTTGGTGTGGATGGGAATGCCCATCTTCTCCCGGCTTTCTAATTGTTACTGCTTCATTTGGTTGACCGCAACCGCATGTATCACACATAAAATCTCCTTAATCAATATTAAATGATTTAATTGAAAATTCTTTGCCCTTTATTAGTTCGAAATTAAAATCATTGCATGTGGGACAGGGAGAAAAATCAGATTCTATACTAAAATTTTTATTACAAGATTTACAAAAAGCTTCAGCGTTAATTATATTGATTTTGAGTTCTGCACCGTCCGCAATTGTATTTTTACATGCTGCTTCAAAACAAAATTCAAGCGAATTTATCATAATACCTGATAGCTCACCAATTACTAATTCTACGATATTTACTTTTACTGCTTTTTCATCATTAGCCTTTTGGCAAATAATATCAACGATATTTATAGCGATAGTCATTTCATGCATAATATTTTTGTATAAATCTTAGGTATGAAAATTACGAAGGGTCAACGATAATCAAAAACATAGGATATGCGAAAAATTTAATAATTATTTAAAATTTAGACTATGATGATAAATCATAAGAATCTCGGATTTCATCCACCATCATTTGAATGGAGAGGCCAATTGTATCGTGTATGCGTCTTTCGTATTTTATTAATTCAGGTAAACTGATTAGTTTGTTTATTATAATTGTACCGGAGTCAATTATTGCCTGACATACCTCATTAGGATTGAACCCTTCTCGCTTTCGCATTATAGCTAAGGAATGCATATAATTTACTAGTGACAGTCGATTACCTGTGCGCACCGATGTAACTATAAGATTATAAATAACATTAATGTACCAAGTTAAGTAATCCGAATTCATCAATTGATAATGTAGGTATAATTCCTTTTCTTTATTATAAAAGATATGCGCAAATATTTCATCAACTACATCATTTTGGTATGCAATCAGCGCATTAGAGATCAATAAGTTGGGACGTTCAGCGGAATGAATTTTTAATGCAACTTGGTTTCTAGAATACCACTCAATAGGTAAACTACGCAAATGTTCTACCAAGTATAGTAATCTTCGCTCAATTAAACGGCGCGGACTTGGTTCCCAGTGTAGGGTTTTCATCGTATAAGTTGCATCCGTAGTCAATTTTAAGTCAATATACTTTGTCATCCATGGTCTTTCAAATGGCGGTTTTCCGATTAATGATCCTAGCCAATATCTTAACCGCACGCCAACTTGAGCGATCAATATTGGCATTTTGATGGATGTTTTAACTTTTCCAAAATATAGTTTTGTTCCAATGTCAAATAACGCTTTATGCGATGTTGAACCGTTTGGACTTGCAATGTATGTATCAATTTGTGGAAGTTCATCTGTTTTTAATAGAACCGTATTAATAAGTCGATTTAAACAACTTTCGTGGATATATGGCACAGCCGATTTTCCTTTTCCACCTAAAATTCTGCTATTCCATCCTTTAGAGAACCAAGTTTGTAAAAACATGTATAATGGTCCATATTCACACCAATCGCTGTAAACAGCGGCAAAACGAATTATTGAACATGAAAAATACTGAGAATATTCCGTAACTAATTCTTCAGCCTTATGTTTACTTACAGCATAAGGGAAATCAGCATCTACCGGTGTTGTTTCGTTTAGGGATTCACCATTTTTTGGAAAATTGCAAGCGGCAATGGAGCTGGAAAAAATAAATCGCTTGGGCATTAATTGTTTAGAATATTTAAGCATTAATTCCGTGCCGAATACATTTGTCCGATCATACTCGGGATTTGGTTTATTACCGAAATCGTAATAACCGGCTAAGTGAATTACAAAATCAACTTGACCTTTTTGTTTTATATTTTGGATTTCGAGAGATAGCTGTTCTTCATTTGCAATATCAACTAATATCCATTTTATATTTTTATGTAAATGAACTTGCGCTTGCTGCTGAGTTTTTCTGGCGAAAGCATATATAAAATATTTATCTTTGAAATGATTCAAGAGGTATCCTCCGACAAATCCGGAAGCTCCGGTGACAATCATTTTAGGAAGATTTTGTATCATGTGTTCAATTCAATTTTATATTTTCGGAAAAATAATAATACTACTAATCCCATACAAAAATCGCTAATAGCTGATAAGAATATGATAACGAATTGATTTACAAATATAAAATATAATAGTAAAAAAAATGTCGCGATAAATTTTGCAGAGATTGAAAACTTAATAAGAATTGAATTCGTTTTCACATTAGAGGCAGCCATCCCATAAGCAACTGCCATCACTAGATGAAAAACGCCACCCTGTGTAATAAAAAAACGATGTTCAGATGGCGCAATGTCGAAATAGGTAATCCAGTCTGTTGGGAAAATAATCATTGCTATCCCAACAAAAAATGAATGCAAGGTAACTAACCATAGTATAATTACCAGTAATTTTTTGTATGACATCGAGAGCCCTTCTTTTAGTAATTAGATATTAGTCAGAAATTTTTTACAATCAATTCCCCATTCTTCCAATTTCTCAATTACTGTATTGAGGAGTTGTTCCATTTTATCAGCTATTTTGTCACTTAGATTAATTCCCATTTTCACATGTAGTGGTTGCACACCGATTAACATCATATCCGGGGAGGGAATATCAGTCAGTTTTATAACGCTTAATACATCAGCTAAACCGGCATGATGTAATGATAATTTTGTATTAAATCGATAATGGATTTCTTCATTATAGAGTGATCCAATATATCCGGGTTCTTTCTGAAAATCAATGGCATCTACGATTATCATTTTTTCACAATATTCAAAATAAGGAATAAGATCAAGACCGGTTGTACCGCCATCTATTAAATTAATGGAAGGGGAGAAGGTGTAGCATTTCTCTAAGGTTTGTATTAGATGAATACCAACACCTTCATCCCCCATTAATAAATTACCGATCCCGAGTACTGTTACATCCGCGGGGCTAACTTGGGAATCGAGATAATGTTTTGACACAAACTGTATCTTGTCTTTTATTGTTGTGAATGTGTATTGCACATGCCAAACAGGGATCAAATGAATGTATTGTACGTAGTACTTCCAACGGTCTCTCCGGATCCGCTATCGGATTTCCGACTAAAGAAGCTTCGTAAGGTCCCAATTTATTATCTTGGTTACGTGGTCCGGCATTCCAAGTTGAAGGAACAACTGCTTGATAATTCTTAATTTTACCATCTTTAATTACAATCCAATGAGATAAAGTACCACGAGGAGCTTCATGGAAACCAAATCCGGTTTGCGTACCTTTCGGGAATGTAGGCGGATTGAATGTTTCCATATCGCTGGATGCGATATTTGCTATCAAATGATTATAATTTTCTTTTAGTACATCAATTAATACATTAGTCCTTACACAACGTGCAGCGTGGCGACCCAGTGTTGAATGAAGCGCACCAATTCCAACTTTAGTTCCGGCTATTGCACTTATTTTCTCTAATGCAAGATTTGTGTATGTCTGAGTTGGTTTATGTCCCGCTGCATACATGCCAAGTACGTTGGCTAATGGTCCGACCTGCGCCGGTTCATCATTGAAGGTTGGAGATTTTACCCAGGAGTATTTATCGTTTTCTTTAAAATCGGTGTAATATGTCTTTGTTTCGCCTTTATACGGATGCAGTGTTTTGTCACCTTCGTACCATGAATGTTTTACACTCTC
Source organism: bacterium (assembly GCA_030606865.1). Taxonomy (GTDB): domain Bacteria; phylum Fidelibacterota; class Marinisomatia; order Marinisomatales; family JAHJCW01; genus JAHJCW01. The sequence continues at coordinate 15,379 of JAUWFQ010000028.1, read as the reverse complement.
CTTAACACCGTTCATGAAGTATTTATCTTGGAATGAATTGATAGCTTTGAAAGTGCCAATATCACCGTTTTTAATATATCCACCCGGCGTACCGAATTTTGTTCCCTTCGTGTCTGTTGGGAAGTCCGGCACACTGAGATAATTAGTAACACCTTTTCCGTAAGGCAGCCAATGGGCATACATTGCGCCAATCGCAGCTAAGTCAATAAGATAAACATTGCGGATAAAGCCTTCTAATTCATCCATTAGTGTTTTAACATAATACAGACGTTCCATATTTAGCGCAGATTGGCTATCAGGATTAATCGGATTTGAAACGCCGCCAACTGCTAAATTTTGGATATGCGGCGTTTTACTACCCAATATTGTTACTACTTTATTTGCTTTTCGTTGATATTCAAAAGCTTCTAAATAATGTGCTGCCGCAATTAAATTTACCTCAGGTGGCAATTTCATTGCCGGATGACCCCAATAGCCGTTTGCAAATATCCCTAATTGTCCTGAAGTAACAAACTTCTTCAGTTTATCTTGTACTGCTTTCAGTTCTATTGCACCATTATTAGGCCAAGAGGATAGACTCTGAGCTAATTTGGATGCTGCTTTGGGATCGGCTGATAGAGCCGAAACAATATCTACCCAATCCAATGCTGAAAGATGATAGAAATGCACAATATGGTCATGAATGCCATGTGCTGCAATAATCATGTTTCGGATAAATTGTGCATTCACAGGAATTTCCATATCTAAAGCATTCTCAACTGTACGAACTGATGCTATTGCATGTACAGTTGTACAAACCCCGCAGAATCTTTGCGTAAATATCCATGCATCGCGAGGATCACGTCCGAGGAGGATTTCCTCTATACCGCGGAACATTTGCCCGGATGACCAGGCGTTGGAAATTTTGCCATCTTTTATATCGCAATCAATGCGTAAATGACCTTCTATTCTAGTAATTGGATCAACTGTAATTCTTTTTGCCATTGATAAACTCCCTATTATGATGTTGAATGTTTAATATTTGGTAAAACGGGTAGCCATTTTATAAACGCCAAGTATGCCATAATTTCCATGGCAATAATGCCGATAGTAATCAGTATTTCACTAGCTGATGGCCAGTAATGCCATCCCATACCCGGATCGAATCCGACTAGGAATGCATTAAAACGATAGACTGCACCGGCTAATAACAATAATACCGCCGCTAAAAATAGCGATTTGGTGCTTTGTCTGTGTTTCTCTGAGAAAAGCAATACCATTGGTATAATATATAATAGGTTCTCAACTATGAACATTATACTGTTTACCCAATCATCAGTAAAGATTAGTCCTAATTTTCCGCGCCAGATCAAATCACCGAAGCGTAGTATTAGATATACAACCACTAACCAAGCCATAAGTTTACCGATTCTACCCAAAACAGGCGTCTCAAAAGGTCTTTTAAATCCGGAAGATGAATACAATGATTCAAAAACCACTATCGCATAACCCATGAGAATTGCTGATATCAAGAAAAGAACTGGTAGCCAGCCTGTCTGCCAAAGCGCTGAAAGTTTATTCCCGGCAATTATCATTAAACTACCTAAGGATGATTGATGCATGGTTGGTAATAAAACTCCAATAGCAATAAATACGAACAGCATTTTATTCATAAATCCAAGGGCTTTAGTTTTATTGAATTTCTCAAGGAACGTCGGAGTAAATTCTATCCAAAGCACCAATACATAGGCTGCTACACAAAACGCCACTTCAAACATTATTGAATTAAGATTTACATGCCGGGGTAAGAATATATTATATATTTGCCAGTATCGTCCTACATCAATAAATATTGCGACTCCTGCCATTGTATATCCAAATACACTTGTGAGTAGTGCAGGGCGTACCAATGGATGATATTTACCTTTATTGAAAATGTAAACTAAAATTGCCATTACATAGCCACCACAACCTATCGCTGTTCCAATTACCACGTCATACACAATCCACATTCCCCATGGATAACCATCGGAAAGATTAGTAACTGATCCTAATCCGAATATGAACCGTTTAATGAGCAGTACTCCGGCAATTCCAGCAAAAATGGCCAAAATGATGAATGGTTTGGTAATTATTTTACCACCAAGTGCTTTGTTATCACTCATTTTGACCTCCCTTCTTCGCTTTCATGATGCGATTTATTACTACGATATGCTGCGACTAGCAGACCTGCTAACAAGGCTCCTGGTGCAATTAGTCCTTTGTACACTGTATGCTGTATTGTCTCCGATCTGGATGAAGCAGAACTATCCGGTAATGTAGGCAACCCTAATTTATGGAACGGAACTGCGCTAAGTATCATATATTGAGTACCGCCGGTTTCCTTTTCGCCGTAAACATAATTGATATATTTTTCAGCTTTCAGAGTAGATGTTTGCGTTGACCCAATTTGACGTATTGGATAATCATAGTGTGTTCCCTTTGCTAACTGAATTCGACAGTGAGCTTCATCCATCAAGTCTTCCACTTTGCCAAATAAAGAAGCTCCGGTAGGACAATAATAACAGCATCCTGGGATCCCGCCTTCTTCCTGTTTATGTGAACACATTTGACATTTAACAATTTTCGGAAATGCCTCATCCCACTCGAACTTAGGTATATTGAATGGACAAGCCACTTGGCAATATCTACAACCAATACAAGCTTTAGGATCATACGTAACAATTCCTGTTACCTCGTCTTTGCTCAATGCGGTTACCGGACAAGCTGAAACGCAATCCGGATCAACACAATGCATGCATGCACGTTTTACGAAAGAATAACCATCCGTTTCACGGTCTTTAACAGATGCATCGCCATTGCGATATAATTTTATTTTGTTTAATGTCTTTGCAGAGAGATCATCAGCATTATCCCAAATTTTTGGAACATTCAAGTCATCAACCCTTGATGACTGTTCAATAGGCATATCGTTGTATTCTTTACATCCATACTCGCAAGTTTTGCATCCAATACAAAGAGTTGCATCATAAAGGATTCCAACAGCATTAGGTGCTAACTTCTTTTTCTCCCGCGCAAAAACAGAACCGGCTGTAGCCGCAGTAACTGCCCCAGCTGAAATCACCTTAAAGAAATCTCTTCTACCAATACTCACAATATCCTCCTATGATTTAATAGATAAAGATTCTTTTTGGTCGTGCTTACCTAACTTTTTAGATACATCCGTAACTAATTTAGCTCCAACCGCAACAGCTCCGGCTGTAACTACTGCGCCTGCAACAGTTATACCTCCTTTTTTTTCAGAATGAATATCGGGGTAAATTGAACCGGGAGTAAATGTTTTTACTTCTGCTTGTTCATGTAGCGGTTTTGTATATCCAACACCTTCTTCTGAACAACCGAAACATGGATGTCCGGTACCAACAGGCCATGAACCAGAACCAACATCGCCAAATAGAATGGACGGACAATTGGCATATGTTTCCGGTCCTTTGCAACCAAGTTTATATAAACACCATCCTTCGCGATGACCATCATCGCCAAATTGTTCGGCGAATCGACCTGCATCAAAATGCGGGCGGCGTTCACAATTTTCGTGAATCAATCTTCCATAACCGAATTTTGGTCGCCCCTTGGAATCTAACTCCGGCAATTTGCCTAAGGTTAGGTAGTATAGTACAGTTGATAGAAAATTATATGGATTGGGTGGACAACCCGGTATGTTTACAATGGGTTTACCTTTTAGTATTTTATGTAGAGGAGTTGCACCGGTTGGATTAGGATCAGCTGATTGAACACCTCCCCATGAAGCGCAGGAACCAATTGCAATTGCAGCGGCGCAATGCTGCCCAATATCCTGAACGAGATCTATCGCAGTTCTACCACCGATTTTACAATAAATACCACCGTCTTTTATCGGGATCGAACCTTCAACAACCAGGATGAACTTTCCTTTATTTTTTTCAATAGATTGGTGAAGAACTTCTTCAACCTGATGACCGGCGGCAGCACAAAGAGTTTCAGAATAATCTAATGAAATTAAATCTAATATAAGAGTCTCAATTTTTGGGTGTGTAGCACGCAACAGAGATTCGGTGCAACCAGTACACTCCTGATAATGCAACCAAATAACTGGTGGTCGTGTGGGATCTTCAATTGTTTTTGCAATCAATTTAGACATGCTGAATGGTAAGCCCATTGTAGCTGTGATTGCCGTGCAGAACTTTAGAAAATCGCGACGGGAAAATCCGTAAGCATCAAAATTTTGTGCTATATTTTCTACAAAAGCTTGTTTAATCTGCTGTTTTGACATGTTGTTCCTCCATGGTTAATGAAATATTGAATAGAAATGTGTTGCACAGAAGATGTGGAATTAGACTGAAAGGAATATCCCCGTCATAAAAAAAAACAAACATTTTTCATGGTACACCTCACTGTGTACATTTAATTATAGATTGACCGCTTACCGAGTCTCAATAAGGCATAAAAAACTATAATTCGTAGATATTTATAAAAGATATTACGATAAGATGGTCTATTTATCAACAATTACTATTCAAGTAAATTGAAGTGCCAAAAACCGACGTTTTTGGCACAAACAAGTTAGCTGCGAGTTTTGAGACATTAATTAACGACTGCCGTGCGAAGATAGTGCTCTGACCAACTGAGGTAATCGCCCTAATCGTAACTAATTATAAATAGTAAATTACAAATTAAGGATTAGATGATTATTTATGATGGAGTAAAATAATCTAAATACTTTGTTATAGATTAATAAACATCGCTAATATTTATATTGGTATGATAATTGAAATAGAATAAAATTTATCTATTCAATTATTACTGCCATATAAATCAAAAATTTGTATTAAATATTAACAACCATCAGTTTCTAAAAATTATAACGAAAGGCAACTTGACCGACTATTGCAGTTGCAGTATCCATATTTTTATATTCTGTTGCCCAATAAGACATTTCAAATCCAACCAAAAAGCCTTGTAGAATGTCATAGTATATATTCGTGAAAATTGTAGTATTTTTACTTCGTGCACCGTCGTTTAAATCGCAATCACATGGATCATCCATCACAATTCCTGCGGAAACGGAATAATTTGTTTTCGGATTAAATTTCAGATTGAGCCAGCCTCCTTGTGACATAACACCATCCATTGTACTTGCGTTTCCAATTCCGCCGAGCATTGAAGCAGTATTTGAGCCAACGTAAGAACTGCCGTTCAGCGTTAATTGCTGAGTAATCTTTGCACTTAAATCAAGATTAGCGGACCAGGCTTCATATTTACCGTCTGTGCCGAGTGTATCTCTTTGAGCATAATGTCCCGACAATCCAATAGTATGTTTCTCAAGAAGTTTATAAGCAAGTCGTCCTTGAAATTCAGGAATTACTGCTGCAGTGCCATCATCAAATCCATCTCCATTGATATCCCCGCCAATGTTTCGCGCAATCGCGGCAGTCCATGTAAATCTATTATTTGTATTAAATAATTTAACCATTGGTCGTCGGTAACCGATATCTCCTGCCCACCAAGCAACTGTATAATTTATTGTTCCGGGTACTAAAGGCGAAATAACATCGGAATCCTGACCGGCGCGGATTGTAAAATTCTTTAATTTTGCTTGTGCATAGGCTTTACGGATCATTATCCCGGGTTTATTTTCTCCAACGCCAACACCGAAAAAATCAAACTCTATTTTACCCGATATGTCACCCTTGTTAACTAAGAATCCTAATCTTGATTCATTGGCGGTGATATGTGTAGTTGGAGTAGCATCATCCGTAGATTGTGGTAAAACCCATCGAGCAAAGTTACCGATAGACATAAGATCACTATCGTAGATCATATCTAATTTAAAATATCCGTAGGGTTGTATGGTTAGTTTGCTATCTGATTTATTACCTTGTGCATTAATTAAAATAGAAAGTGTCAGTAAAAAGAATATGATTCGTCGCATTTTTAGTTTTCCTTAAAGATATTATGGTTATGGTAGAATAATTAAAGTTTATGTGATATTTAATGCCTTAAAAAGATATAAAAATTAATAATTATTTATAATATGATATATTAATTTTTAATACTTTTCGTACTTTTCTCGCTAACGATAAATACGTTGTTAATTTTCCACCGAAAACGTGTAACAAAGTAGTGTTGCCAAATGTATGTTTATCTAATTCATATTCACGGGATAAATTAGTTGGGTTCTCAGCTTCGGCTACTAACGGTCTGACTCCGATAAAAGCATCTTTAACATTTTGTCGTAATATTTGAAATCCAGGTTTTAGATAATTATTTATATTTTTAATTAAATAGGAAATATCTTCTTCATTTACATCAATATTATCTATTAAATCAGTTTCCTCACGTTCAGTAGTACCTATTAATGTTTGATTATTATTTGGTTCAGGTATCACAAAGAAAATGCGTTTTTGTTTGGTTTGCATAAACATCAAATCATTAGTTAAAAGTCCATCAACAGTTATATGAATTCCACTGATTTTCCTGATAGTAAATTTAGCCGGAAACTCAAATTTGCTATTCACCTCATCGATCCAGGGTCCTGTGGCATTGATTAAAATTGGTGCAGTAAAATCACCTTGACTTGTTCTTACTGTAAAAAATTCCTTATTGTTAGTAATGGCAGAAATGAATGTATTTTCATAAAAGTTTGCACCGTTTTCTGTTGCATCCTGAGCGACTCGTTGAGTTAATTGCAGATCGTTAGTTTTTGCGTCATAATAATGAAAAACGGCTTTCAACCCCTCTTGCTTAAAACTTGCTGCATGCACAGAAAATTGCTTTTTTGATACTACTCTAGAATGATGTTGTTTGTTTTTACCTGATAATAAATCATAAAATTTTAAGCCGAACCATATCATCCAAGCAGGACGCGGGCTTGGTTTGTAGATTGGAATATAAAATGATCTCATTTTAACTAAATCAGGATAAATTCTGAGCAATTCTTGGCGGTCCAACAGAGCTTCGTGCACTAATTTGAATTGAAGAGTTTCTAAATAGCGTAGTCCACCATGGATTAATCTTGAGGATTTTGAGGATGTACCGCTGCCGATGGTTGATTTATCAATTACAGTTACTGTTTTACCACTCATCGCAAGTTCCCTTGCGATACCACTACCGTTAATCCCAGCACCTAAGATAATTACATCTGATTTATGAGTACTATTTGTCATTTTCGGTTACGAAATTAAAACAAAAAACCATCTTTGCAGACGGCTTTTTTGGCTCGCCAATCGTAGTCTTGGCGTAGATTGGTAGCCCGTAGGGGAATCGAACCCCTGTTGCCAGGATGAAAACCTGGAGTCCTAACCACTAGACGAACGGGCCATAATTTGTTTTAAATAGCGCAGCGAATTTATTGCTTGTTTTGTATTTGACAAAGCATAATTATATAGGTTACATCACATTTTCTTTTTCTAAATAGTAACTTGTATATTCATTGTCAAAATTTAAAAGTAAAAAGGAATAATTAGTGAAATTATACTCATGGAATGTAAACGGTATCCGAGCAGCTGAAAAAAAAGGATTTTTAGAGTGGGTAAATACGACAAATGCCGATATTATATGTCTGCAAGAGACAAAAGCACAAAAAGATCAATTATCGATAGAAATATTGGAAAGCCATGGTTATCATACTATTTGGCATTCCGCTGAAAAACGCGGCTATAGTAGTGTGGCAACATTTTGTAAAAATAAACCGCTATATGAACAAAAAGGATTAGGAATAGAAAAATTTGATCGCGAAGGTCGAGTAATTATTACTGAACATGACAAATTTTTACTCTATAATATTTATTTCCCAAATGGTCAGCGTGACCAGGAGCGACTTGATTACAAATTAGAATTTTATGAAGAATTATTAATCATTTTAGACGAACAAGTAGAATCCGGCAATAATGTTGTTGTTGCGGGCGATTGGAATACTGCACATAAAGAAATTGATTTGGCTCGTCCAAAAGATAATGTGAAAAATTCTGGATTTTTACCGGAAGAAAGAGCAATGTTAGATAAATATATTGAGCATGGTTATGTTGATACATTCCGAATGTTCCACTCTGAATCTGATAGATACTCTTGGTGGACTTATCGCTTTGGCGCTCGTACAAGAAATATTGGTTGGCGCATTGATTATTTTTTTGTGAATGAGGCATTTACCGACCATATTATTGGTGCTGATATTCACGATAAAGTTATAGGATCAGATCATTGTCCGGTATCATTAGAAATAAGAGAAAATTAAATTGAATGAAGTACGGACCTGATAAATGGGATGAACGGTATGGTGTTGATGAATATGTTTATGGGAGAGAACCGAATTTATTTTTAAAACAAAATGTTAAGGTAATTCCTAAAGGAAATGTACTTTGTGTTGCTGATGGCGAAGGTCGCAACGGAGTTTGGCTTGCTAAGCAGGGTTATAGTGTAACATCCATTGATTTTTCACAGAATGCAATTGAAAAAATCAATAGATTGGCACAGAGAAATGAAATATCAATAAAAACTATCTGCGTTGATTTATTAAATTACGATTTCGGTGAAAATAGATATGATGGGATTGTATCAATCTTTGCTCACTTTAAAGTTGAGGAAATAAATAAATTACATTACAAATACTTTAACGCTTTAAAACCAAATGGTGTGTTTATGATGGAAGTATTTGCGAAGGAACAATTACCGCTAAAAACAGGTGGTCCAAAAAATATTTCATTATTATATGATACACAGGATATTCAAAATTCATTTCCAAGTGGAAAAATTGAATTATTAAAAAAGGATATTGTATATTTACATGAGGGAAATATACACGATGGTAAAGCAGTTGTGGTGAGAGCCATTATTAGGAAACCATTGGATAAGGAGAATTAAAATGAAATCAAAAATTGAAATTGCGCAAAGTTGGTTAAAGCGCTATACGGGATCGGAACCCGATGAATTGGGTAATTGGATACTGTTAACTAATTTTCAAAATTATGTAGATCGTTTTGCGGAAAAATTTAATATCAATATTAATGGTCTCGGTGGGCCGATGACATCAACCACAAATAATGATGGACTAAGTATAATCAACTTTGGTTACGGTAGCGCCAATGCCGCTACAATTATGGATTTGCTTTCGAGTGTTAAACCGAGAGGTGTACTATTCTTAGGAAAGTGCGGAGGACTTAAGAAGACCACGGAAATTGGACATTTCGTTTTGCCAATCGCCGCAATAAGAGGTGAAGGAACAAGTGATGACTATTTCCCACCGGAAGTTCCGGCAATGCCATCGTTTAAATTGCATAAATATGTTTCGCAAATACTTTTAAATAAAAAACTAGATTATCGAACAGGAGTTGTTTATACAACTAATCGACGCATTTGGGAATGGGATGAGGAATTCAAAAAATATTTACGACGTGTACGAGCTTTAGGAATTGATATGGAAACCGCCACAATTTTTATTACGGGACTTGCTAACGAAATTGCTCGTGGTGCGTTATTATTGGTGTCGGATAGACCGATGATACCGGAAGGTATGAAGACTGCTGAATCGGATAAAAAAGTAACTCAAGAGTTTGTTAATTTACATCTTGAAGTTGGAATCCAAGCTATGACCTCAATTGATCAAGAAGGTGAAAAAATTAAACATTTTAGATATTAAGATAGCATCATCTCCATCGCAATCGTATCGGCAAAATTCATTCCTTTTTGAATTAGTTTTATTCGATTATTTTCTTTAATAATCATTTTTGGGAATTTTATTTGAGTTTGTTTTAATTGTTTTTGAAATTGATTTGATAAATTCGAAGGAATCCGCGAAATTTTAAAACCGTTGGTCATTCGTAATCCAAAGCCAATTATCTCGTTAATTCGTTTAATTTCTGTAATATCATCAAAAGTTTCGATAGATGATTTACCATTTTCTAATAGAGCAATATATTTATCCAAATTACTGAAATTATTCCATCGTTTTTTCCCGTCATAACTATGTGCAGATGGTCCAAATCCTAAGTAAAAATCATTTTTCCAATAATGCAGATTATGTAAACATTCTTTATTGGGTATTGAGTAATTTGATATTTCATATTGATTGTAATTGTTTTTGGTAAGTGTTGAAAGTGTTAAAGTGTTAAAGTGTTCATGTAGTTTTTCGGGAGCCATTAGAATTGATTTATTTTGTAAAAGCTCAAACAATTTTGTACCTTGTTCAACAGTTAATGAATAAGCAGAAATATGTTCAGGATTTAAATTAACAAGGGTGTTTAAATCAAATCGCCAATCCTCCAATGACTGCCCCGGAATGTTATATATCAAATCACAATTGATGTTTTCAAAACCGGCATCCCGTGCTGATTGAAATGTTCTAAAAACATCATCCGAAGAATGAATTCTTGATAAAAATTGAAGCAATTCAGATTTGAAAGATTGAACACCAATAGATAATCGGTTTATTCCGAGCGAATAAAATTCTTTCAACTTTTCTTTGCGTGCTTCACCGGGATTTGCTTCAATTGTGAATTCTATTATTTTGTTTAAATCATATTTATCGTCTAAAGTAGAAATTATTTTCTCCATTTGCTGTGCATTAAGCAAACTTGGAGTGCCACCACCAATGAAGATAGTATCAAAAGTCCATTTGGTTGTATCAACCGGGCATGTTTCAATTTCTCGGATTAGTGCATTAACAAAAATCTCTATTTTATTATCTTGACCTGCGACTGAGTAAAAATCACAATAAATACATTTCGATTTGCAGAATGGAATGTGGATATATATCCCGGTGGTATTCATAATAAAAATTACAACTAATTATTCAATCTTTAGAATATTCAAAAACTAACGGTAATTTTATTAAATCAAATAGAGGGATAAATGTTCAATAGATTAATAATAAAACGAGTTGTACTATTTTTACTTATCAGTTCAATTTCCTTTTCTCAAACGGGGAAATTGAAAGTTGGATTTGATATAGATGACACAACTTTATATTCTGAGCGCGCTTTTGTTGTCGCTCCAAAAACTGAAACCGGTCATACCGATTATTCCTGGATCAACACTCACGACAAGGAATATTCGTTATTTATAGAGCCGGTTGTTACGCTTATTAACTATTTCCGCGCGCACGGTCACGAAGTGTTTTTTATTACTGCTCGTCCCGGTGTGAATGGTGATAGCGTTGCAGTTTTCCTTTCAAAAAATCTAAATTTTGATGTAATAGTTGATAGTAATCTATTTTTTTCACCTAAGGAATACGTTAACGGATTTAAGTACACAACCAAACATCGCATAATGGAAAAACTTGGAATTGATATTTTTTACGGTGATTCCGATACAGATATAATCGCCGCCATTAAAGCCGATGTCCATCCGGTACGCATTGTACGCAATAATGCCTCAATAAAGGAATATAGTGGAAATTATTTTGGCGATACACAAGACGGAAAAAGTCATGAAGCACCATTTGGACAAAAAGATCTCGAATATTTTTATAGAGCAAGCGTGGGCATTTATGGTGAATCAATTTATCCGATTACTTGGAACCCGAGTCCTATTCAATTAAAATAATGTTTTAAAATTCATAATGACAAAGTTCACCTGCTCCGGCAGGTCAGAGCAGGTGAAACGAGAGTTAGACAGATTAAAAATCTACTGAAAACCCAATCTTACCTTTCTTTTCATCAGGTCTGTATGAATAGATAACCGATATTGGCATAGGAAGCGGTAAATCAAGAATTCCACCCGGCTCAAACGTCAGGGCAAGCCCAATAGTCAGGTAATCAGTTGTTTTTCCGTCATTCCAGCCTCTCATCCAATCTGTAAAGATGCTGCCAGATACCCGTTTCAAATAGGCGATGCCAAGGATGTCCCAGTCGGGATAGAAAAGCGGGAATCTGTAATGAATCTTTCCTTTTAAAATGCGTTCATGGAATTGAGAATCATAACTCAAAGGTGTGCCTATATTGCTTAAGAACCTGTACCCATCATCACTGTTAGATTCAATTTCAGCAGATAATGCAACACCGTGATGCTTAAATAGTCCTTTGACGTTCTCAGTGTATGACCCATAAAATTGATTGCCATTAAAATCACCACTGACAGGCGTATGCTTGTATGAAGCGAATACCTCACGTCCCGGGGACAGTATATCCCTATAGGAATTTTCTCGAAACTTGGAATAATACAGTTCATAGGAAAAGGGAATTACAGTGCTGTCTGTCAGTGCTGTTGTTACACCTTTAATTTTATTTTCTCTGTCACTGATTTGAGCATAACCTATCCCGCCTGAGAGTGCCATATATTCCCAGTAGTATCCCTCATAGCTGTAAATCAATGGTATTTCACTATTTAGTTTGAAACCTGTTTCATGCCAAATAAATGTTGTTTCGTCATCCTTACTCGCTCTGGAACCATAACCAGCCAACATTGAAAAAGCAGGATACCAGCCAAGATACGATAAATCGGTTTCAAAAAATGCAACTTTTTCATTAGTATTATATGCAGCGTTTATATTAAGTCCCATTGTACCAAGGATATTGAGCGAAGAAATTCCTGCTTTCAAATCGGGTTGTTTGAATGCGGAGGCCACATTCCAGCTATGAAAGTTTAAGTAGCGCGAGATTCCCTTGTAATCCTTAATTTCATATCGTTTTTGAGGGATCTTTTCCAGAGCCATAATATCCCCTCCCTGCTCCTGGGCAATCAGCGGCTCAAAATAATTAACGCTTCTGTCTTCAATCTTTTCTACAGGTATCCAGTGGGATGGATCAATATTCATTTTTGCTACCCGGTTCCCCAGGTGGATAAAATCGTTGAACACTAGAAAATTGCCATCCGGTGATACGGCGGGATTATATGCGCCGATTTTTCGTGAGGTAACCTGTAAAAGATTTCCGTTTTCCCGATTTACAGCATAGATATTATCTATTCCGGAATAGGGCGATTCATACAAGATATAATTATCGTAGAATACTGGTCGCAGTATATCTTCAAAAGATTCCGGTTTGACTGTGTTTATCTCACCTGAATTCACATTTAAGGCGAAAATTCCTTTTCCGTGAAATTTGTGCGCTGTAAAAGCGATTTCAGTTCCGTCCGATGACCAGGACGGGAACAGGATCATGCCTTTATTCGGGCTTTCATAGCGACCGAGTAGTTCACCTGTTTCTGCGTTAAGGATAACCAAATAGCATTCTCTGGTCTCGGTGAATTCAACGGCGGCAACCCGACTCCCATCGGCTGATAGGGCGGGATTATAATAGCGAGCTTTTTCAGTTAATTGAGTACGTTTCCCTGTAGCAATATCATACACAATCACATTAGACCAGCTTATTTTGTCCCAGCGCAGATCAGGGTGAAATTCGGTCCAGGTTACCTTGCCGCCGTTGATATTAATTCCAAAACTCACTCCAACACCTGGCAACTGGGTGATAACTTCCTCACCGACTTCCTCCGTCAGGCGAACCAGGGATGTAACCTCTGCCATTCCCTTTTTAGCGGCATACAGCGATCCGTCAGAACCAAAGCCGGGATTATTGTAATCGGTGCGAATTTTGTGTTTTTCGGAACTTATAATCGTGGCATCGGTAAATGTCAGATCTTTCAGCTGTTCTTCCCAAAGCTTGGTCATTTCATTCATTGTGTCGTCATAAATATGTTTAGCTTTCCGACCGGTTGTTTTTTCCATAGCCTGTGAAAAAGGATATAAAGGGTTCAATGTAAACGGCCAGTTCATAGTGTGCTTCAGGATTGTAGACCAGGCTTCAGTGCCATAAGTACGTTTTACATGAGTTGTTAACAAATATCCCAGTTCATAATGGCTCGGATAATAATCTTTGTACGAACCAAACATGGCTTTACGATAACCATATCGAATATCGTTAATGAGCAGAGAACGGATTTCACGATTGAAGTAAGGCATTCGGCCTCGACCACTGTTAGTTAAAACAGTTTCCATACCAACCGCATCGCCTTCCCAATACCAGAGCGGAACCAATAGATTGCTGGCGATAGTACTTTCTTCACCAAATAACAAATACAGCAGCTTATTGATGCCCCTGTTCAGATATGTAAACTGTACCATATGCCGGGTTTCATGAACAGCCAGGTCATGAAACCACTCACTTGCGCCCATATCTTTCAAAGGAATGGGAACGTTAAACCATTCTGACATCCAGGGAGCTTTTGTCACATACCCATTTGGTATAGCTCCCAGGTTGCTTAGCAGTAACGGGATTCGTTGGTGTTTACCGCCTAAGGTTTTTGAGATAGGTTCATAGGTGTATTCTACAGTGTTTGCAACCCGGTTGGCTTCAGATGTTATTTCTTCCGGAAAGATTATTTTGTAATGTTCTGTATCTATTACCTTCCAATTAATCCCAGGTGGATCTTGAGCTGAAAGTTTATTAAACATTTGAAAAAACAGAAATAGTATAAATAATAATTTTAACTGTTTAAAATGATATTTATGCATTTTTAGTATCCTTAACTATTTGTTATGTGGAATATTTTGACTCAATCACCGCGATAGATAAAAAAAGTAACCACCTATTAATACATTCCCGGAATATAGAAAAATGTCAATCATTATTCTATATAATACCAAAAAAGTATAGTTAATATATAATATAACCATACTTTTTCAGGGATAAGGCTATCAAATTACGAGCAGATATGCAATATAAAATTATTTCTGATTGAGGTTCGAATTTTATTGAATCAGCACCAATACTTGGATTTACAGCAATAGATATTTATAATAATCGGTTTTGTTATAGTGACTATAGTAAAAAGATAATTTTTTCGATCCCGGTTTGCTGTTCAAGAACGCACTGGGGATATTATTACTCCTCGACTGGATGAGCTTTGTACAGTGCGTTGTAAGCCAATAAGCATACTGCGATATACGCCATGGTTTTGGGAATCATCAGCATACCGATGAGAGGCACCTGCTGGACAAACAGAACAACCGTCATATAGCAGGCGAACGAAACCAAGATCATTATACCCATCCACCAGAAAGCTCGGTCTTTCTTAGTCCGTGCGTCCCGCAGAATGAGATAAGCCACCAAACCCTGGATCAGTAAGGGTAGATTACGAATCGTAGACCAAGGCTGCGGTGACACAGGGCTATCCCATAGGTTGACAGGGAGAGCCAACAGTACTAAGCGTACCAAGGCAGATGCAAACAACAAATGCTCGAATGGCCCATACTGCTTGTTAAAGCGATAGCGCCAAATCACAACCATTAGTGCATAAAACAGTGTCACCGTAATGGCTGTGGTGAGGGTGCCTATGCCACGCAAACCGAACGACATCTCAAGGAAAGAGAATTGAGGTGCTGGATTACCCATCACGTAAGCCACCACCCGAAAGCCGACATGACCGGTGT
>JAUWFQ010000093.1 GCA_030606865.1 bacterium | reverse complement strand
ATTGTTGTTTTGATCGGAAAATATTTCCCGACCGGTGCACATAAAGTCGGCGCTACATTTGGACCACTTGTGGAAAAATTAATTACAGGGAAATTCGATCCTACAACTCAGAAAGCTTTGTGGCCCTCTACCGGAAATTATTGTCGCGGCGGTGCATACGATGGTTATCTTTTAGGTTGCCCTTCTATTGCTGTATTACCGGAAGAAATGTCACAGGAGCGTTTTGATTGGTTGGAGAAAGTCGGTGCAGAGATTATCAGAACGCCGGGTGGTGAAAGCAACGTAAAAGAAATCTATGATAAAGTAAAGGAATTGAAAGCCAAACGCGGCAATGAAATTGTCGTACTAAATCAATTTGATGAAATTGGAAATGCGCTTTGGCATTATGCCGTAACAGGTCCGGCAATGCAGGAAATATTTCAATCAAAATTTGATGACAATCATAATTTGTGCGCCCTATTTTTAACGCAAGGTTCAGCGGGAACTCTTGGTTCGGGTGACTATTTAAAAACACAATACCCAACGATAAAAGTCGGCGCAGGCGAAGCACTGCAATGCCCCACCCTACTATACAATGGCTACGGCTTCCACCGCATAGAAGGCATTGGTGATAAACATGTACCATGGATACACAATATGAAAAATACTGATATGGTCGCAGCTATTGATGATGAAAGGGTGATGAATCTCCTGCGTTTATTCAATGAAGCCGAAGGTCATCAATTACTTTCTGATAACGGAATTTCTACCGAAATAATTGATATGTTAGATCTCTTTGGTATTTCCTCTATTGCCAATATTGTTGGCGCTATCAAAATGGCAAAATATTATGAAATGAACGAAAACGATGTTGTATTTACCGTCGCAACCGATTCGATGGAGTTGTATCAATCACGCTATATAGAAGCGCGTGAAAAATTCGGTGAATATACCGTTACAAATGCGGCTGTTGATTATTATAGTCGTTTACTTGAAATTGGTACGGATAATCTGTTGGAGTTATCATATTACGACCGCAAACGAATGCACAATTTGAAGTATTTTACGTGGGTTGAGCAGCAGGGCAAAACAGTGGAAGAATTGAATGCACAGTGGTATGACGAGGACTATTGGACCTCGCAATATGCCAAAGTTGATGAGTGGGATGAGTTGATCATTGAATTTAATAAAAAAACCGGATTGATGTAGATGAATCACGAATTACACGAAGAACAAAAATAAGGTAAATGTTAAAATGATTGAAATTGGTACACACTCCCCGACTTCGTCGGACCCCTCCCAAGAGGGGAATAATGACCTTTGTTTATTGCGTTTAATTCTTGGTTAAAAATATCTGTGCAATCTGTGGTTAAAATATTATGAATAAAGAAAATACAAATAGAATATTAGGTTATAAATGCGTTGGCTGCGATGAGGAATATCCTGTTGAACCTTTCCTTTATCAATGCCCAAAATGCAACAGTAATCTTGATGTTCAATACAATTATGAATTGATACGTGAAATTTGGTCAGTTGATGACCTGAAACAGTTTCCGTATCAATCTTTATGGCGTTATCATCCACTATTACCGGTTGAAAATCCACCGGAGAATCTATCAATGCAATGCGGCGGTACGCCGTTATTATCATTTCCCAACTTGTTAACTGATATTGGTAAAATAAATCTTTATGTCAAAGATGATACCCGTAATCCATCCGGTTCGCTCAAAGATCGTGCGACAGAAGTTGGTATCCGCCATGCTGATGAACTGGGAAAAGATACTATAGTTGCTGCCTCTACCGGAAATGCGGCGGCATCATTAGCCGCCTTGGCGGCATATTACGAGAAAAAGGCAGTCATTTTGGCACCTGCTTCCGCCCCGCCTGCCAAACTCACACAAATTCTGCAGTACGGCGCAATCCTCTACCCCGTGGACGGCACTTACGATAACGCTTTCGATCTGTCTATACGCGTTGCCGAAGCCAACGATTGGTACTTACGCAGTACCGGCATCAATCCCTTTTTAGCAGAAGGGAAAAAGACGGTCGGATTGGAAATCGCTGAACAGTTAAATTGGCAAGTACCTGATAAAATTTTTGTCCCTACTGGTGATGGCTGCATCATGGCCGGTGTTTATAAAGCATTTATTGATCTTGTTAGAATAGGATGGATATCAAAATTACCGAAACTGATTGCCGTTCAAGCGGAGGGTTCACCGGCGATTGTAAATGCCTTAGAAAGCGGTAAACCGATAGCACCTGTTCAATCCAAAACGATTGCCGACAGTATATCCGTAGATCGCCCGCGAGATGGTGAAAAAGCTATATTGGCAGTACAAAAAACCAAAGGATTTGGTATCACCGTATCCGATGATGAAATTTTAGTAGCACAGCACCGTCTCGCGCGTAATACCGGGATTTTTGCCGAACCAGCGGCAGCGGCATCCTTTGCGGGATTTCTAAAAGCAATGAAACGTGGACAAATCCACGCCAGTGAAGCAATCGTGATCATAGCATCCGGCACCGGATTGAAAGATATTCCTGCTGCTCAAGAAAAGATTGAAATTCCTACAGCTCAACCAGCAACATTGGAAGGATTTTTGACGTTTTATAATAAAAATAACAAAAAATGATATTATGAAAAACGATCTCACTTATTCAGAAGCAATAGAACAAGTAATGCTCAATAATGGATATTTCGCACCATTAAAAGTAATATATAAAAATATTTGGAGATACAAAGATAGGTCAAAAATAAAAGGTAAAACACCTGATTATACAGTTCAGGAAAGAGTTCAAAGAGATGAAAGATTCACAAGAATTGGATTGGGAGTTTATGCATTAACTGAATTTTTAGAGAAACTACCAAAAGAAATCGAACCAAAAACAAAAAAAGAGGAAAAAGAAAGAAAACATGCGACTATACAAGGAATGTTATTAGAAATTGGTAACTTAAAAAATGAAATTTCTGATACTTATACAAACGATAAAAAGTGGACTTTTCAAAATAAAACGTTAGGGAGTTTAGCAACAACCAATTCTGTACCACCTTTCACTTACGAAAGAATTATTCGCGATAGTATACGATTTATAGACGTAATATGGTTCAATCATAGAGGATTCCCAAATAATATTTTTGAAGTTGAACATTCATCTGATTTTAGAGGAGCTTTTGTAAAATTTATGGAACTTCAAGATTTTTTAATTGACTTTTACTGTGTAGCTCCTGAAAATAGAATCGAAAAGTTTAATAAAGAAAAAAACAAAAGTGCATTTATTTATATTAAGGATAGATTGAAGTTTCTTTCTTACAAACAAGTTGAGAATGACTATCATAACCGTTTAGTAAAATATTATATAAAATAGTAAATAAATATGAAAGAACAAAAAGAATATGAAATATGTATTTATGCACGCGTTTTATCAACATTAAAACCTGACGCTATTAACCATCAATTAGTTGCATCTCTATTTAATATTGATACAATGGAAAAAATAAGTGACGGTGATGATGAAAGGTTTGAAATATTAGATTATAATAATACGAATGTAAAAATTATTGAAGATTCCAAAGAAGTTGTAAATATTTATTAAAATATATTAACCAAAAACCAAATTGATTTTATAATATTATGAAAAAAATTAAATTAATAATAAGCAAAGAGACTATTAAAGAAATCGAAAGTATATACAAAAAAAGGGATTATGAAACTGTTAAAACTGTCGTGATAGATATTTTAGAAAGATATTTAAATATTGAATATTTTGATCCAAAACTTTCGATAGAAGATTAATTAATAGCTGATTAATGCTAATCTCCAAAAACCCAACTTCACTTGATATTCAGCTCACCGTCAACTCCCAATCAATCACTAGTTCCATTCCCACCCACCTACGCCTCCTTGATTTTTTACGCAGTGAACTAAATTTAACGGGCGCTAAGGAAGTCTGCGCCGAGGGTGAATGCGGTGCGTGTACGGTAATCATGGATGGTAAAATAGTTAATTCCTGCTTGGTATTTGCAGTTGAAGCAAACGGTTCGGAGATCACTACGATTGAAGGAATTGGAAAAGCAGATGAACTTTCCGAATTACAACAAGCATTCGTGGATTATCACTCCGTGCAGTGCGGATATTGCATTCCCGGCATGATCTTAGCAGGTGAGCAATTATTAAAGAACAATCAAAATGCAACTGAAGAAGAAATTAAACAGGGAATAGCCGGAAATATTTGTCGCTGTACCGGTTACACAAAAATTATTGATGCAGTTGCATCTTTAACTACGCCCGTCTTCGCTAAAGCTACGGCGGGTAAAAATGCACGAAGACATGGAGATGTATAAAAATCTTTGAGATGAAGTATTTCCGTCCAATTACGATTAACGATTATTTTACTATATCTAAAGATGTTGGACAACAGGATTTCACATTGTTTGCCGGTGGAACGGATTTAATTCCTCGCTATGAACGTGGACACAAGTTGCCAGAAACAATCATTGATTTAAAAAAACTTCCCAATATTGCTGGAATTAAAAAGGTTGGAGATAATATTGAAATCGGTGCGGGAACTACTATTGAAGAACTAAAAAATAAAGATCTGATAAAAACACATTTTAACGCACTATTTCAATCAACAACTGATTTTGGCAGTGTGCAAATCCGCAATCGCGCTACGATTGGTGGTAATATATGCAACGCCTCTCCTGCCGGAGATACTTTACCAGCATTATATGCTTTTAATGCAAAATTAATACTTCGTAATAAAAATGGAGATCGGACTGTTCCTATTGATGAATTCATACTTGGTCCCGGTAAAACTGCAATAAAAAATGGCGAAATATTACAAGCGGTAATAATACCGCTTTCAAACTCAAAATCAATATTTTATAAGCTTGGCTTACGAGAGGCTATGGCGATTTCAGTTGTTAATTTTGCTATCATTTATGAACAAACTCTGTTGACAATCGGCTTGGGTGCTGTTGCACCTACTATTATTAAATTAACCGGACTGGAAAAATATAACATTGACCAAATATTAGAAGAAGTCGATAATGCAATTTCACCAATTGATGATATTAGAGCAACGGCACACTATCGGCGTAAGGCGCTACAAAATATGTTAAGATTTGAATTATCTAAAATAATTAAAACATAATGTCAGATAAACTCTATCCCCTGCCGTTAAATAAATTGCTTACATGGATCCTCCAAGAAGAACAGCATGGTAAAATATTTGGATATTATAAGGAACTGTTCTTCATTCCAAAGACGGAAGATCCATTTCGGATGGAGCGCTACGGACAAACTCTTGAAACACCCATCGGAGTAGCTGCCGGACCGCATACACAACTTGCACATAATATTGTACTTGCATGGCTGTTTGGAGCACGCTATTTGGAACTCAAAACCGTGCAAACTTTGGACGAAATTGAAGTAACTAAACCATGCATTGACATGACCGACGAGGGTTACAATTGCGAATGGTCACAGGAGTTGAAACTGCGGCAATCGTTTGATGAATATTTGAATGCCTGGATAATAATACATATTTTAAAAGACAAATTTAATTGGGGTAAACCGGGAATACCCGGATTCATTTTTAATATGAGCGTCGGCTACGATTTAAATGGAATTTTGAACGCCAATGTACAAGATTATTTTGCACTAATGAATAATTGCGATTCTGAGTTAAATCAAAAGTTAGATGAAATTTCCGATATTTATCCGAATGTAAAAAATATAACCATATCTTCTCAAATAACTGATAATATAACACTTTCTACTATGCATGGCTGCCCATCGGATGAAATTGAGAAAATCGGAAAATATTTAATTGAAGAACGAAAATTGCACACCGCTATCAAATTAAATCCAACTCTGCTTGGACCTGATAAACTGCGTCAAATCCTAAATAAAGATCTAAAATTTGACGATATTACTGTACCCGATGAAGCATTTGAACACGATTTAAAATATGATGATGCACTTGGTCTCATCAAAAACCTTCAAAAATCCGCCGAGCGAAATAATGTAGAATTTGGATTAAAGTTAACCAACACTTTAGAAGTACTTAACGCCCGACAAGTTCTGCCAAAACAGGAAGTTACAAATTATATGAGCGGTCGTGCACTACACCCAATTAGTGTAAACTTAGCAACAAAATTGCAATCTGATTTTAACGGAAAACTTGATATTTCTTTCTCGGCCGGAGCTGACGCATTCAATATCACCAATATTCTAGCATGCAACATCAAACCGGTAACCACTTGCACCGATGTCCTAAAACCCGGCGGTTACGGTCGGCTAAAACAGTATCTTGATAATATCCGCACGGAATTCCGCTCCGTAGGAGCTAAAAATATTGATGAATTTATTCAAAATAAGGGTGGTAAAACCGATATCGTACAATCCGGTTTACATAACTTGCAAAAATATGCAAAAGAGGTTATTCAAAATACTGCGTATCAAAATCAATTTACCGGATTTGAATCAATCAAAACTACCCGCGAATTGACGCAATTCGATTGTATAAAAGCGCCTTGCATTGGCAATTGCGCTACCGATCAACACATTCCTGAATATATTTATCACACTGCACAGGGCGATTTTGACAAGGCGTTTGAAGTGATTATGCAAACCAATCCCCTCCCTGGCATTACCGGTGCTGTCTGCGATCAGCTTTGCACGTTAAAATGCACTCGCAGCAATTATGATAACCCATTGTTAATACGCGATATAAAACGCTATGCTAATGAATATGGATCGAAGAATTTTTCTATGAATAAAATTGCTCAAAATAATATTAATATAGCAATTATTGGGGGCGGTCCCGCCGGGTTCTCTTGCGCATATTTTTTAGCAATAGCAGGATGCAAAATAGAAATATTTGAAGCAAAGGGTTATTCGGGTGGAATGGTTTCGGAGGCAATACCGCGTTTTAGATTGTCCGAGGAAACATTTCAAAATGATGTTGAACGAATTCTTAATTTGGGTATTCAAATACATTACAATTCTAAAATTGATACACTCAAATTCAATCAATTGCGTGAGCAATTTAATTATGTGTATGTTGCGGTCGGAGCACAGAAAAATAAAAAACTTCGCATTGATGGTGAAGATTTGGAGAACATAATCGAACCAGTTGAATTCCTTGCTAAAGTTAAGCAAAAACAGACAGTTAATTTAGGCAACAATGTTGCCATAATCGGCGGTGGAAACACTGCAATGGATGCTGCGCGAACTGCAATACGCATAGTTGGTAAGAATAGTAAAGTTACTATTTTATACCGCCGGACACGAAAAGAAATGCCAGCTGAGGATGCTGAAATTCAAGCTGCTTTGGACGAAGGCGTTAAATTAATTGAGTTGGTTTCTCCTGTTGCGATCAACGGTAGTGGAAAAGTTGAAAGCATCACATGCCAAAAGATGAAATTGGGCAAACCGGATGCTTCGGGAAGGGCGCGACCACTGCCAATTCATAATTCCGAATTTACTATTGCTATTGATTCTATTATCCCTGCTATCGGGCAAAATATTGAATTGGATTTTCTTAGCGAACAAAAATTGGACGTTAATCAGAGAACAGGTACAACTGACATCGCCAATGTCTTCGCCGGCGGCGATGCAATTCGCGGTGCAGCAACTGTTGTAGAAGCTGTTGGCGACGGAAAAACCGCTGCACAGAATATATTGAAAAATGCCAAGATTTGCGGAAATATTTCCGCAAATTCCAAAAAAGTTATATCCGATATCGAATTGCAACGAAAGGCAATACAGCGGGAATTCGGTATTTCCGTACCGAAATATCAATCAGAAAACCAACTGAATTTTGACATGATCCACCGCACAATGACTAAAGATGAAGTGATAAAAGAAGCAAATCGCTGTCTTTACTGCGATGAAGTGTGCAGTGTTTGT
>JAUWFQ010000175.1 GCA_030606865.1 bacterium | reverse complement strand
GCCTATAAAAACGTCAGCTATTTGCTTATTAATCGTTGTTATATCCCGCATTTTCTCATGGTCTGCCATCATTTTAATCTATTTTTATAATTCCCATTTTTATCTTTATAATATTTTATCTTTAGTTGAAAAAAGTTAAGTAAATCCCACGTAATATCTTCTTTGGTTAACCATATTCATGCTTTTTATTAATTGGATCCTGTTTGATGTAATAAAGATAATATTAAATACCTTAAATTTTACAAACGGACTCGATTATTTTCATTTTATTAATCTTTGATATATAGATAGTTATGAAATAAAATGTAGTTTATTGTTAGTCTAAATAAAAATAAGGGCTTATTTAAAATCAGTATAAATAATATTTTACTTAACGGGGCCAATTCCATGTGAGATAATACCAAACATTCACAATGATTCCTATAAATATAATAAAAAAGGTAGGTGTTAATATCCACCACCACGACCAACAAATAATGCCTATTAATTTTAAAATAATAAACGGTATTCCTGTTATCAACATCAAAAATATCCAATTTAATATAATCGTTTTTTTCATAATTCGATTTTAAAAGGGCTGGTCATCGGTTGGCAAATGTTCGCCATCTTTGTTTCCAATTCCTAATTCAATTTCAACCTCTTCCTTTGACTGATATTCTGGTTCCCGGTCCTGACTTATCTCTTCCTTTTTCATATGAATTTTCTGAACTGTGGCCGCTTTGATAGTGGTGAAATAAACTGTGTTGCCCTCTTTATTTTCGTATTCACTATATTCGATTTCGCCTGTTACGATTACCATATCACCTTTTTTAATACGATTTGGCAAATATGATGCGCCCTTGCCCCACTTAGAAATGCTATGCCATTGATTACGCTGATGCCATTCTCCGCTTTCATCTTTCCATTTATGCCACGTTACCATTCTAAATTTTGCAAGGTCTAAACCGTTGACTTCTTGCAATTCTACATCAATTCCTAATCTACCTGTTAAGATTACTATGTTTTGCATTTTTTTTCTCCCTTATTTTTTATTATTTCTGATATAATAAATCTGGCTCCGTTAATAAAATCATGATGAGGTAAATTGTCTTTATTTTGATTTGATTCATATCTACGGGCAGCATAAATTATTTCATCATGAATAGGTAATACTTCATTAATACTTACTTCAATTACTTTATCCAAGTCAATCAATAAATCTTTTCGACAATCAAATAATGCTATACCAAATCCTTTAGCTGGATGAAAACCCCATTTTTTCGCAAATTCTTTTTTTGTCATAATTCCTTATATTCGTTTTTTAATAACTCCATTATTTCAGTGTTCTTATTGTAAATTTTCATGCCTTTTCGCTTACGTTCATCCTCCCATCGCATGTGCTTTATTGCTATCAGGATGTTTGTATTGCGTGGGTCATGAGCCATTTCAGGGTGTGAGCCTCTCGATAAAATATGAGAAACGTGAACAGCCGCATATTGATGTATCGGCTGTCCTGTCTCTTCACATACTCCACCTTTCCTACTAAATACCCATTTGTAAAAACGATTGTTTGCCTGTGGTATATTGCCACGACCAATTATACATTTACCAAATAGCTCTTTTTGAATTTCTATCCTTAATTCAATTGGTAATTTGAAACGTAAATCTATCAACGGTTCAATGTTTCTTTGAACTGCAAAATCATAACTAAATCGATCTGGCAAATATACCTGTGGTTTAATCATCCGTTTCTCCGTCTCCTTCTTCCTCGGCAGGAAATAAGTCCAATTGTGCCTTCTTCCCTTTAAATAAGTATTCAAATACTTCCTTTTCAATTTTATCCGTTATGCCGGATAACTCCTCCTCAAAGGCGTAAATATCAGATGACAGTTCTATTTTGTGGGTAGGTATGCCCATTAGTATACCTGCTGGGGCCATTACAAGGGTTGTGATAACAACAGCCCTTGTTTTTTCAAATCCAGTAATAGACAAGCCCGTTACCTGTACGGATTGGTCATCACCGTACATAAGTACACGCTTTGCCATTGGAATTATTTGGGTTAAAAGAGCGACGAAGTCAGGATGTGGTACTTTATCGCTTTCAATTTGCGCTTTGTTATGGTATACTTCCTGCCCGATAATTTCCTCCCTAATAATGTGAGCTGTAACACTGCCGTCTCCACGCAGGTACTTCACCTTTTTTAAACTGAATTGATCAAAATTTTCATTCATGATTTTTGTTTTTAGTTAAATAATCAAGAAGCAAGTCCGCCTGATCGCTTGCTACTATTTTAGCTGTTATATCCTCAAATTTATCAGGTTCTTTTAGGTAGTCTTTATTCCACTTGTCAAAAGCGTTAATTAATTCTTGTCTGCTAAATTCAAAATTTTCATTCATGATTTTTAATTTAGTCGGTTAATATTAAATTAAGATTCTCGCTTGCAAATTGCTGTATCCATTCAATATAGGATTTCAATTGTTCACGACTTAATTGATGTACGTTTTCTGACCCCATAGGACAACTTACACGTAATTGTAAGTCAGTATCTTCAATCGAAAACTGATTACCTAATTCAAAATAAGCCCTTTGAATATCTGGCAATATCTTTCCATAATAGTAACCAATCATAGCCTCCTTGCCTCCCGGATTAAATACCTTGAACGTTCCAACGATTTTTGCATTTTTCCATTTGCTTAAAAAATCATTCATTTCATCTATGCCTGAAATTAAAAGTTTGCCATCTTTGCTGACCTTGCCTACTATGTGAAATTCATTATCCATTTGCTTTTATGATATTAGTACATTCAAATATAGGTAATCCCTCAAATAAAACATTTTCTTTATCTTGAAATTTCCCAAAATGTTCAAATATTGCTTTAGGAAATATTATTGTATCCATTTTCGCGATTGTCATGTTATCTGTTTTGGCTTCTGCAAAATTAAAAGGGATTTCAATTCTAATTTCTAAATTTTCGACTTCCTGTAATTTTGTTAATCCTGCAAATTCTAAAATTACTACCATTACTTTTCCTTTAAATAAAGATACTCAATAAACTCCTCAAATAATGCTTTGAAATTACTTGATACCCCC
>JAUWFQ010000005.1 GCA_030606865.1 bacterium | reverse complement strand
ATATATTGGTTCGATGATGGCCCTGATGGTGGTTGCAGAGTTCCTGAAACATGGAAGATAACATATCTGAAAAACGGAGAATGGAAAGAAATATCAACACATAGTGAATATCCGGTTTTAAAAGATGAATTTACTAGTATCGAAATTTCTAACGTAAAAACAAAATCGATGAGGTTAGAAGTTAAACTACAGGAAAACTACTCAGGAGGTATTCTGGAATGGAAACTTGATTAACTTTTAATATTATGATAAGAAATATTTTAAAGTACATACTATTCTTTTTGTTAATAATAGTTTTTTCTTGTGGAAGAGAAAACAAAACCAGCATTATGAGAAAACAATTAAAAACCTTTATCCTATCGAATAAAACCAACAGTGCTGTTAAAATTACAAATCTCGGGGCAACGGTTATGTCAATAAATGTTCCTGATAAAAATGGGCATATTAACAATGTTGTATTATGCTACGGTACTCCTGAAGAATACATCAACGGGAATCCATACTTTGGAGCAATAATTGGACGATACGGGAACCGAATTAATAAAGGGAAATTTGTTTTAAACGATACTGAATATTATTTGGCTACCAACAACGGGAATAATCATCTCCATGGCGGCCCAAATGGTTTTCATAATATAATTTGGGATGTGGTAGAATATAAAAACGATGATAACCGGCATTTTGTAAAATTCAAATACTTGAGTAAAGACGGCGAAGAAGGATATCCGGGAAATTTAACGGTTTACGTAAAATACTCATTTACCGACGAAAATGAATTAATAATTGATTATAATGCTACATGTAATAAAAACACAATTATCAATCTTACTCATCATTCATTTTTCAATCTTAAAGATGCAGGAAAATCTGATATTCTTGAACATGAACTTAAAATTTTTGCCGAGAGCTTTATTCCTGTAAACAATGAACTAATTCCTACAGGACAAATATTAAAAGTAAAAGAAACTCCAATGGATTTTACGGAATTTACAATTATAGGCAAACGAATTAACGATGAATATTTACAACTTCAATATGGAAATGGCTATGATCATAACTGGGTTTTAAATAAAACATCAGATTCATTAAGCCTCGCTGCAATTGTTCGCGAGCCTGTTTCAGGAAGAAAAATGGAAGTATTTACAACAGAACCGGGATTACAATTCTACTCCGGAAACTTTCTTGACGGCTCCGATATTGGAGAAGACAGTACAAGATATAATTACAGAACCGCATTTTGTCTGGAAGCACAGCATTTCCCTGATTCTCCAAATCACAAAAATTTCCCATCAATAGTGCTTCAGGCAGGGAAAACGTACAAACAAAAAACGATATATAAATTCTCAATAAGTGAATAAGCAATCACGGATTTTAACTTTATAGATTTTATGGTATTTACTACTAATAATCCGGTAACAAAGATGTTTTCAAATTAAGATCAGAAATTTTGGAATAAATTAAAGCAGGTAAAATATGCAGTTAGCAAAAATTGATATAATTGTTTTTTTAACTTACATCATTGGAATTGTGGCATTGGGTTTGTGGGTTTCACGGAAGAAAGAGGGACATGAGAAAAATGCAGAAGATTATTTTCTTGCGGGTAAAACACTACCATGGTGGGCGATTGGCGCATCGTTGATTGCGGCAAATATTTCGGCTGAACAATTTATTGGGATGTCCGGTTCCGGTTTGGCGATTGGTCTGGCAATTGCTTCTTACGAGTGGATGGCAGCGCTGACACTTATCATCGTTGCAAAATATTTTCTACCGATTTTCATTGAGAAAAAATTATATACAATACCGGAATTTATCGAACAGCGGTTCGACAAAAATCTTAAAACAATTCTTGCTGTTTTCTGGATTGCTTTATTTATATTTGTGAATCTTACTTCAATTCTTTTCCTCGGAGCTAAAGCTGTTGATACAATTGTTGGAACCGGCGATGGAAGTTTAATCATTTATGCTATTATAGGTTTGGGGTTAATTGCCGCATCCTATTCACTTTATGGTGGTCTCTCAGCAGTTGCGTGGACAGATGTTGTGCAAGTGATAGTTCTTGTATTCGGTGGGATGATTACAACAGTACTGGCGCTCAACGCTGTAACTCCTGAAGGTGGATTAATAAACGGGTTTAGTCATGTTTTCAATACTGCCGGTGAAAAATTTCACATGATACTTGACCGAGGACACCCTGAGTTCTTTAATCTGCCTGGTATTGCAGTTTTAATTGGCGGTATGTGGGTGGCAAATCTTTATTACTGGGGATTTAATCAATATATAATACAAAGAGCGCTTGCGGGAAAGTCGCTTGGCGAAGCGCAAAAAGGACTGGTTTTTGCCGCATTTTTGAAACTGATAATTCCTCTTATCGTTGTAATTCCGGGCATCGTCGCTTTCGTTATGCTTACTCAACCCGAAGGAACTGCAATCATTCCGGGCGTAACCGAAGCATTCACAAAGGTTGATGGTTCAATTAATTACGATAAAGCATATCCGTGGCTGATAAGTGTTTTAATTCCCAATGGCTTAAAGGGAATTGTAATTGCCGCGCTTGTTGCCGCAATTGTTTCTTCGCTTGCATCAATGCTCAATTCAACATCAACAATTTTCACAATGGATATTTACAAATCGTATATCAACAAAAATGCAACCGATAAACAAATGGTAAATATTGGTCGCTTAACGGCTGCATCCGCATTAGTAATTGCCGGCGTGATGGCTCCCCTTCTCGGAAATATTCCGCAGATGTTTCAGTATATTCAGGAATATACCGGAGTGGTAAGTCCCGGGATTTTGGGTGTTTTCCTAATGGGACTATTCTGGAAAAAGGCAACGTCAAAAGGAGCGATAATTGGAATTGTGGCATCGATCCCGGTTGCACTACTCTTAAAAACAGAAGCAGTTAATCTTCCCTGGATGGATCAAATGTTTTACACTTTGTTGATTACAATGGTAATAATTGCTGGTGTTAGTTTGAGCACAGCAAAAACAGTTGATGATGAAAAGGGGATTCCCGTTACATCGGAAACATTCAAAACAAGTTCGGCGTTCAATATCGGTGCTTATGCAATAATATTAGTTCTTATAGTTTTATATACAATGTTTTGGTAAAATTTATGAATGAACAATTTAAAACAATCCCGCATCGACGTTATAACCCTTTG
Source organism: bacterium (assembly GCA_030606865.1). Taxonomy (GTDB): domain Bacteria; phylum Fidelibacterota; class Marinisomatia; order Marinisomatales; family JAHJCW01; genus JAHJCW01. The sequence continues at coordinate 34,680 of JAUWFQ010000005.1, read as the reverse complement.
ACTGATGAATTTATGGATAAGTTGAAGATGTCTGTTTATAAATAGAACACTTTTAAATTGAAATTTTAGCAATAATAAAAGGAGCTAACATGCATAAGCACATTTTCCATTTATTAAGTTTTGTATTTATAACAGCTTTCCTTTCCTGTAATAATAAGCCAGGGAATCAACACGATTTGTTATCGCCGGACGGGACAATTCAGATTAAATTTGAGTTACTTCAGCAAAAAGCTCATTATTCAATTTCTTTTGAGCAGCAAGAATTGCTAAAGCCTTCCTTGCTTGGCTTCCACTTTAAAGATCAGGCACCGCTATTTGATGGTTTGCAAGTGGATTCTGTCTCTCAAAGCAGTACAGATGAAGTCTGGCAGCCGGTGTGGGGAACGGACGCTTCAATTAGTAACGTCTATAATCAGCTTATTGTTTATCTAAGCGAAACGGATTCTTTACACCGTAAATTTGAACTCATTTTTCGCGCTTTTAACGACGGCATCGCTTTTCGTTACCGTTTGCCTGCCCAGGATAATCTGAATCGATTCCGTATAAGCTCCGAAGAAACGGAATTTAATTTTGCCCAGGATTTTACCGCCTGGTGGACTAAGGGCGAATTTTCGACTTACGAGCGTCTCTACAAGCAAACTCCGCTTTCACAAATGCCTTCGGCAAATACACCGATTACCATGATAAACGCAAACGGAATTCACCTAAGTATTCACGAAGCTGCTTTAACTGATTATGCAGGAATGACTTTAAAAAAGAAAACAGTTCAAAAACATTCCTTCCATTGTGAATTAGCGCCCTGGCCGGATGGTGTGAAAGTAATCGGTCAAACGCCTTTTTTAACACCCTGGCGCACCTTTCAAATTGCCGATGAGCCGGGTAAGTTAATTGAATCACATCTGATTGAAAATTTAAACGAACCTTGCAAAATAGAAGATACTTCATGGATAAAGCCTATGAAATATGTAGGTATCTGGTGGGGGATGCATATCGGCACAAATACCTGGTATATCGGTAAAAAACACGGCGCTACCACCGAACGTGCTTTAAGATACCTGGATTTTGCCGTTGCAAACAGCATCAAAGGAATTTTAATTGAAGGCTGGAATTTAGGATGGGACACTTGGTCCACCGAAAAAAATATACAAAATTTTACTACACCATATCCCGATTTCGATTTACCTCGCATCGCAGCTTATGCACAAGAGAAAGGACTTACACTGATCGGGCATCACGAAAGCGGCGGCAACGTTCCCGAATATGAAAAGCAATTAAAGGATGCGCTGAGTTTATATCAGTCCTTGGGCATACATGCAGTAAAAACAGGCTATGCCGGCAGGATGTCTCCAAAAGGACAATATCGTCATGGGCAATGGATGGTGCGTCATTACCGTAAAGTTGTGCAGGAAGCAGCTAAACATCAAATTATGATTGACGCCCACGAGCCGATCAAGCCAACTGGAATACGCCGCACCTGGCCAAATATAATGACCCGCGAGGGCGTACGCGGTATGGAATACAATGCATGGAGTGAGGGCAATCCACCGGAACATACTACCATTCTGCCATTTACGCGGATGCTGGCCGGACCGCTGGATTATACACCGGGTATTTTTAATCTGAAGTTTGACAACACCGGAAAACATCGTGTTTATACCACTCTGGCCAAACAGTTGGCATTGTATATTGTTCTTTACAGTCCTTTGCAAATGGCCGCTGATCTAATTGAGAACTACGTTGAACAGCCTGCCTTTCAGTTTATTAAAGATGTTCCGACTAACTGGGATGAAACCAAAGTACTTAACGCGCAAATTGGGGATTTTGTAACCATAGCCCGGCGCCAGGGTAACAGCTGGTATATGGGAAGTATCACAGACGAGCAACCGCGTGAAATGCAAATAGCACTCGATTTCTTAGAAAAGGGTCGTACGTACAAGGTACAAATGTATCGCGACGCGGCGGAAACAGATTTTGAGACAAATCCTACCGCTATTAAAATTGAGCAGTTTAAAGTTAACTCAGAAGACACACTAAAGGTACGGCTAATAAAAAGTGGTGGTTTCGCAGCAAGATTTAATCCTCAAAGCGGGGAAACAAAGTAAATAATGAGTGTGTGTTTCCTGCATAATATTTACAAAATTATTATATGACTCATTATGAAAAATAAGGGAAAAGTTAAATCTTATGCAAAAAAGAATCAAATTATTAGGAGTTTTAATCGTCGTGATTTTCTTAAAACATTATCTCTTGTTAGTCTGAGTCCCCTAATATTATTAAAATTCAATAAAACGGTGGCAGCCCAGGATACTGAAGTTCTGATAAAAAGTAGATTTGACCACTTACTGAAAACAGTCCCCGAACCAATAATTCCATCACGCCCCGATTTAATTGCCATGTATAAAAAATGCTGGCAAATCGGGATGAAAAAAATCGAGCATGGCACGCCTGAAAATGGATTTGTTGAGCAATATGTAGACGCTGCTTTTGATAAGCGCATTTTTCAATGGGACACCTGTTTTTCCGTTGCTTGGGCTAAATATTCACAGGGAGCCTTGCCGAATATTGTTAGTTTGGATAATTTCTACCGCAAGCAGCACGAAGATGGCGCCATTGCCGGAGTAATTCGTAAATCCGACGGAATGGACGATCAGGATACTGAAACAAGCTGGTTTACGCGCAACAATCTCTTTTCCTGGATTGAATACGAATATTATTGTCATACAGGCGATAGTTCGCGCGTTCAAAGAATATTGCCCATTTTAAAGAAATATTCCAACTGGGTGCGTAAAAACCGCCGCCATCCAAACGGTCATTATTGGTGGTCGGGCTGGGGAAGCGGCATGGATAACTCGCCGCGCAGTATTGCCAATAAACCTTATCCGCCTTACAGTTGGATTGATTATGATGCCACTGAAGCCATGTCGGCTCACTTTTTAGTAAAATTAGCCCGCGTTGTTGGAGATAAAAAAATTGAACAAGAATTTCAGGCTCTATACGAAGAACTTGAACAGCTGATAAACACAAGCATGTGGTGTGAAGAAGACGGCATTTACTGGGATTTGGATAAAGACGACTCATTCTTAAAAGTTAAAACAGTAGCTTCATTCTGGCCGCTCTGGGCGCGCATCACCAATGCTAATCATATTGAAAAATTGGTGTCGCATCTAAATGACCCGAACTCTTTCAATCGAACACATCGCGTACCAACCCTGGCCGCCGATCATTCCAAATATGTAAAGACCGGCCACTACTGGCTGGGTAGTGTCTGGGCGCCTACTAATCACATGATTGTCAAAGGATTAGTAGCAAATGGTCGCCATCAATTAGCTCGGGAAATTGTCTGCAATCATTTAAATAATATGTCAGAAGTTTTTAAAGAAACCAACACAGTTTGGGAGAATTATGCTCCGGAAACAGTTGAACCGGGGAATCTTGCAAAACCTGATTTTGTTGGCTGGTCGGCTATAGGTCCCATTACCCAATTAATTGAAAATTATATCGGTATCACATTGGATGTTCCGGCAAATACTGTATATTGGACTTTGTTTTCTACCGAGAAATTGGGAGTAAGTAATTTACTTTTTAGCAATACACCTATCGATATCTTTTGTAACGAAAGAAAATCATTATATGACCCAATTAAAATTACCGTGCAAACATCAATATCTTTCATTTTAATAATAAATAATGGAGAAAAAACAATAACAAAAAATATTGAAATCGGAAAAAACAAATTTACTTTGTAATTATTTACAGTAGAGAATATAAAGGATACATAGAAAAATTTATGAATAAACAATTTAAAACAATCCCACACCGACGTTATAACCCTTTGACTGATGAATGGGTTCTTGTCTCACCTCATAGAACTAAACGTCCGTGGCGGGGTCAAGTGGAAAGCCCCTCACAGGAAAGTCATTCCCAATATGATCCCAAATGTTATCTCTGTCCCAAAAATGAACGAGCAGGCGTGCATAAAAACCCCAACTATAAAAACACATTTGTTTTTACAAATGATTTTTCTGCTCTATTGCCTGATACGCCCATAGTTGAAGAAGAGAGTGAGCTTTTTAAATCTCATACAGTAAAAGGAACATCCCGTGTTATCTGTTTTTCTCCGAAACACAATTTAACTTTGCCTGAAATGGAAATAGAGTCAATTAAAGAAGTGGTCAATCTTTGGGTTGAGCAAACGAATGAACTCGGAGAAAAATATAGATGGGTTCAGGTCTTTGAAAATAAAGGGACGATAATGGGCTGCTCAAATCCGCATCCACATGGGCAGATTTGGGCGAATAACAATATACCAAATGAACCATTTAAAGAAGAGAGACAACAAAAAAAGTACTTTAAAAAAAACATTTCTGTTTTATTATTGGATTACTTAAATCAAGAATTGGAAAAGAAGGAACGAATAGTTCTTAAAAATAAACATTGGATCGTACTTGTACCATTTTGGGCAGTTTGGCCATTTGAAACAATGCTTCTACCTCGAAGGCACGTTTTGCGTTTAACGGATTTAACATCTAATGAAAAAACATCACTAGCGGAGATATTAAAACGACATCTCATAAAATATGATAATATTTTCAAAATATCCTTCCCTTACACGATGGGCTGGCATGGTGCCCCTTTTGATGATAAAGATTATTCGCATTGGCAATTGCACGCTCATTTTTATCCACCATTGCTACGTTCAGCAACTATCAAAAAATTTATGGTTGGTTACGAAATGCTTTCGGAAGCCCAGCGCGATATTACAGCTGAACAAGCAGCGGAAAAGCTGAAATCTCTTTCAGAGATTCATTATAAAAAGATTGAGAGGAGCAAATGAACTTTGAAAATGAACACGTAATGGAAAAATTTCACAAAATGTATGGTGAAGGCGTTAAAATTCTTGAAAAACAAGAAGAACGTTATCGAAAATTAGAAAAAGATTTTCTTCAAAGGTTTGATGAAGGTGAAAAATATTTTTTCAGTTCTCCAGGACGCACTGAAATAGGAGGGAACCATACAGACCATAATAACGGGAAGGTAATTGCGGCAAGTGTTAATCTTGATTCAATTGTAGTTGTTACAAAAAATCAAAATAAAAAAATTATTCTTTATTCAGAAGGATATTCCCGACCATTTGAAGTAAACTTAAATAATCTTAAAATTAATGAAAAAGAAAAGGGGACAACAACTGCGTTAATTCGCGGGATTGCTAATAGATTAATTGAATCAGGTTTCGAAATTGGTGGTTTCTCAGGCTGTATGATAAGCGACGTACTTCCCGGTTCAGGGCTAAGTTCATCCGCGTCTGTAGAGGTGATGATAGGAACGATATTTAATTTTCTTTTTAATGAAGGAGAAGTTTCAGCTAAGAAAATCGCGCAAATAGGGCAATACGCAGAGAATGTCTATTTTGGAAAACCATGCGGACTCATGGACCAAATGGCTTGTTCAGTCGGTGGAATAATTTCGATTGATTTTAAAAATCCCACAAAACCGGTTGTGGAAAAAGTTGACATAGATTTTTACAAATTAGGGTATAGTCTTGTAATTGTTGATACTGGAGGAAATCACGCTGATTTGACAGACGATTACGCAGCCGTGCCGGCGGAAATGAAATCGGTTGCTAAATTTTTTGGTAAACCTGTTCTTTGTAAAGTGGATGAAAATGATTTTATTGAGAATATTCCCAAACTGCGAAACAGTGCCGGTGATAGAGCGGTGATGAGAGCAATGCATTTTTTCGAAGAGAATAAACGGGTTTCTCAAATGGTGGAGGCTTTAAATAATTTAGATGCAAAAAGATTTCTTCAATTAGTAAAAGAATCAGGTGATTCTTCTTTTAAGTGGCTTCAAAATATTTTTTCGATAAAAAATATTCGCGAACAAGGTGTAACACTTGCCTTAGCCATAACGGAAAAATATTTAAGCAAAATTGGAGATGGAGCTTGCCGGGTTCACAGCGGTGGTTTTGCTGGAACTATTCAAGTTTTCATTCTAACAGAATATGCGAGGGAATATATCAAATTTATCGAGAGGGTTTTTGGGAAGGGAAGTGCTATAAATTTGACTATTCGCTCCGAAGGTGCTGTTCTAATAAGCGATAAAGTGAATTAAAGTTGTAGCCAATACTTATAAAATGTAACCATGATATAATTGAACTATGAATTTATTAAAACGGCATAAAAGGTCTTAAAGAAAAAGCATGGAGTCATAAAAAGGAGAGTGGCGGTTGTTATCTGCAAAGCAGAAAAAGATGGTTCAAAATATGATTATAGATAAGATGCCTTAACAATTAAAACTACCCTATGGTTTATGGACAAGAAAGGCAATACACTTATTTATAGTTATAATATAAATAATAACGACAGAAGTAGACAGTGGTTGACAACTTATTACAGCATACAATCAAAATGCTCCTCGACAAACAGAGTACTCATAATCCGTTGGTTCGGGGTTCAAATCCCTGTGGGCCCACCGTCTATAAACCTCGTTTCACGACGGGGTTTTGTGTTTTTTGATCAACTCAACTTAATCAGATGAAGTCAAACAAAGTCAAATAATACTACATTATGGACACGCTCAACAAAAACCATTTTTTCAACGGATTTCAGAATTCCAACTTTCTTGAACGGGGGTAAGGTGTTGTGGTGAGATAAGCTTACATACATTCTTTAAATATTTTTTGAATATTTTTATAATTAGGTAGATAACTCATATTCTGTTTGTATCAGCTCCTTAAAAAGAGTTTCTGTTAGTAATCTCTGGGTAACTACGCACTCACCTTAAGACTAACTAATGGTTAATATTTGTTCCAAATATCATAATTTTTTGTTAATAGATAATTCGGAACAAATATTTTTTATATAGCTTAACCAAATAGGAGGTTATAATGGCTGATACAATTCGAGGTTCAGTAACAAATGTTATTGATGGCGACACCTTTGATATGAAGGTTACTCAACTTGGTAATAATAATCAATATGAGTATAAAAATTCGGAACGAATAAGAATTACAAATATCTATGTTGCTGAATTAAGGTCGTTAGAAGGGGCTCGTGATAAGCAAAATTTGGAAAAAGCAATATTGGGCAAAGAAGTTAAATGTTTTGTTCAATCGCGAGACACCTATGGTAAAGTTGTTGCGCAAGTCACAATACTTTGTTAAGGAATTATTTGATGTATGTTTTATTCTGTGGCTCTTATCTTTTTTAATTGATGATAATTGAGCTATTATTAATTCTGCAGACAGCTCGTATTCGGATAGTATCTGCTCCCTAAAGAGAGTTTCTGTTTTAGGTTGACAGTAGGTGGTGAAGTGAATATAAATACTGTACCTAAAAAGAGTACAAAAAACGTTTAGAACCGCCTAAATGTGGATACGCATTCTGTGGATACAAAACTGTTAAAAGAAGTGTCTCACGACGACTATGTATCTCTGCCTATTATAGATTGCACCAATAAAAAAGCCCTAATTATAGGGCTTTTTACTAACTGAAAATAATTTCAGTCTGATAATAGGGTTAAATTATGCTGCTATTACGTTTGCAGCGGCTTCACCTTTATCAGTCTTGACAACGTCAAATTCTACTTTAGCATTTTCTTTTAGTGTTTTAAAACCATCTGCTATAATTGAATTATGATGTACAAATATGTCCTCGCCTTCATCGCGAGTAATAAAACCATATCCTTTGCTGTCGTTGAACCATTTAACGGTTCCAACTTCTTTTTTTGCCATCTTTATGTTTCCTAATTGATTATTAAATTTTGCCCTGAGGTCTGATTAGGGTATAGAAAGTATTACTATTTAAGATTTGTATAAAATATAAATTGTTTTTACGTCTAAATCCTTGTCATAACATCTGACAACGTGCGGGAGGTTACACTATTAACCGATGAATAGCAATAAATATATATTTATTAACTTTTACTACATTGTGGATACACTTTCTGTGGATACAGAAGGTTAAAAAATCTGATTTTCCCTCGACAAAACAGAAATTAGCGCTGTCTTCACACGGCAGAGTTCATTTTTCACCCAAGTTATACGTATATATTACGTACGTCAATTTGTCAATCGAGGAGAAACTCACGGACTCATAATCCGTTGGTTCGGGGTTCAAATCCCTGTGCCCACACACTCAAAAAATCCTGCTTTAGAACGGGATTTTTTGTTTTTAAGGAATTAGTTAACTTAGTCAAATAAAATCAAATAATACTGTATTATGGATATGCCTAATATAAATCGATTTTTTAACATCCCTTAAAATTTCAACTTACTTAACCAGTGGTATGGTGTTGTAGTGAATAAAACACAGGCAGATTATTATATATTCCTAATTAATTACCTTTAGGAATAGAATATCCATTTTTTTCAAACCATTCGATGAATTTTCTCTGCAATTCATTTGGACCCCATAATTTTGCAATTGCAATATTTGCTTCAATTGGTTCGGTACGTGCCAATTCATCTATATGATCTTTATATTTTTCAACCTCTTTAAATAATCTTGAAAATTCCACCTCATTAATATTATATAGCATATTCTTAATACCAATTTTATATAAAGTAGACAATACCTCTTGCTGATTTATTTGTTTTGTATATGATTTTAAATCAGCGAAATTTTCTCTGATTTCATCTGTATAATAATGAAAATTCAATATTCCCGGCGGCAATTCTTTAATATCATAATATAATCTGGAATTAATCATCTTCATTATGCAATAGCCATGGCGATAGTTTGTTCAAAATCTTCACTGATAAACGGTTTAGAAATGCAATCCTTAGCTCCCATCTTAAGCACTAGATTCTTTATTTCTAATTTGGGATAAGCAGTCATAAAAATGACAGGTATATCTTTTGTTATATCCATCTGAATTAGTTTCTTAAAAGCACCAATTCCATCTTCATTTGGCATTTTAATGTCCAATAATATTAAATCCGGTACTTCTTTTTTGGCAATTTTCACACATTCCAATCCATCGTATGCTTCAATAATTTCATAACCCTTCACTTGTAACCGCAATGACAAGAGTCTAACAATTGATGGTTCATCGTCAACTATAAGTATTCTTTTCTTCAAAATATTCCCCCGCTCGTAATTCTTTAATTGCAATTTATTTTAGAACTTCTACTACATATACAACAAAGATTGTGCCAAAATCGTATGTTATTGTTTTAATTGATTTTAGTGTTTTTTATTAATAAATATAATTATCAGTTTAATACAAAATGTTCCATATTGGTACACTTTATATGAATCCACTCCCCAAAAATCCATTGTTCAACGGTTTTTAAAATTTTAAGTAACTTGAACGGGGTCGGATGTACGGGTTAGAGAAGCGGAAATATGCTGAGAATATTTATTAGAAAGAATAATAAATACCGCTTGTATTATAATTTGTATTGGTATTATTTCTTAATGAATAATGAGGCTTTCGATAAACTATGAAAAATCATTTTTCAGAATTAACTTGTAAATAATTTCCCCGGATTTGTCTACTTTACCTACCTAATACTATTTAATCGTCTCTTTCAAAAATTTGTGGATTATAATGATCAGGTATAGCTGCCATTTCAGGCGAGTAAAAAGATTCTATCACTTTAAAATCTTCAATCATATTACCGGTAGGATAAAATATTTTCATAAAACCGGCTTGCTTTTTTTTATAATCTATAAAAGCTAAAGCTATAGGAATGTTACAATCTACTGCTATTCGATAAAAACCGGTTTTCCAACGCTTCACCCTTTTTCGTGTTCCTTCAGGTGGAATTGCTATATAAAGGGTATCTGCATTTTTGAGTAATTGAGCCAATTCGCCGGTTAAATTAGTGCTTTTACTTCGGTTAACCGGAATACCACCGGTAGTTCTAAAGAACCAAGCAGCTATTGGGTTCTTAAACATACTGTCTTTTATTAGATAGCGAATTTTATAATCAAAAATATACAATCCCAAACGGGCATAAATAAAATCCCAATTTGAGGTATGCGGAACACCAATAATTATACATTTCTTAACATCCGATGGAATGCTCCCTACGGTTTTCCAGCCACTCAGTTTAAAATATAACTTGGATATAGATTTAGCTATCATTGATCAAATAATAATAACTGAAATTTACAAAAAATAGCAGATAAATTAGTTTGATTTATTCAACGGGTTACATTGTCAATCTTTACCACTTTCTTCCTTGAAAGGTGCGGTAATACGTTTCATTATACAATAGAAGACAATAATCTTAACAGAAATACAATAGTAAAATAATTAATAGTATATCATCTTGGAAAATCCTTTTGATAATAAAACGGAGGACTGTACATTCAACCAAAGAGTAAATATCATGCCGACAATAAATCTAAGAATAAAAAACATGGTATGCCCACGCTGTAGTAAAGTCGTGAAAGAAGAACTTGATAAGTTAGGATTTACAACAACTATTGAACGATTTGGACTGGCAACGTTGGAATATTCCGGGAATCATCCTGATATGAATGAAATATCCCAGATCCTAGAGCAAAACGGATTCGAATTGTTAGTTGACAAAAATGCCGAAATAATTGACAATATAAAGACGTTGATTATTGATTTAATCTATCAAGATGGGTTAGAAGAAATGAACATAAATCTATCTGATTACTTAGTACAAAAACTAAATCATGATTATTCATTTTTAAGTACTTTATTTTCCTCAGTTGAAAGTATAACTATCGAAAAATATTTCATCCTGCAAAAGATTGAACGTGTTAAAGAACTGTTAATATATGATGAATTGACTTTGTCTGTAATCGCATATCGATTAGGATATAGCAATGTGCAATATCTTTCTAACCAATTCAAAAAAGTTACCGGTATGAGCCCAAGCCAGTTTAAATCTCTTCGAGGTAGGGCAAGAAATTCAATTGATACAATTGGTTCCGACTAAAATCTTATACAATTTTTCAATAATAGTGTAACAGTTTTTTAAATGGGAAATTGTAACTTGCCACGAAATTTAAGACTTATTTAGACATTATAGATCATAACGTTAATCAATGAATAATAATAAAATAAAACTATTATCAGTTATTGTATTACTGCTTTTCGCAGGATTGTTTGCGATGCCTTTTTTCACGCATATAAGCTGCGATATGGCAGGGTGTGGGGAATCTTCCAACACATGCGATATGGATATGGCGGGAGATGATTGTTGTGAATCCATGACGGAATGTACTGTGGCACTCTTTCAACCTGTTACTTCGGCTCCACTAAATAAAGTAGATCTACAGAAAAACTTGACAGTTGATTATAATGTTTCTTTCTCCGAAATTTTCAATATATCTGAAGAATATACGCTACTTGAGATAGTAGATAAATTATGTTTTTCTAAAGTCCATCCGGGCTTTCAAACTCCACTCCTAGTTTAAAACACTCCATTTTCACAAAGTGGTTTTCCTTGTAAGGAGAATTACGCCTATTTGTATTATGCCATGATTATCATTTGGCGTAATAAATAAAAAATTAATTAATAAAGGAGTGTACATGATATCAAAATCAAAAATAACAGGGTGGAATAAACTACTTATAGTATTATTTGCTATAGTTGCATCGGGCTTAGCGCAAACAATAAATCCTATAGAATTGGTTTTAAAAATAAACCGCGAAGTTCTAGCAGCAGAAAAAGCCTATCAGGCAGCTAAAGAAAAAATTAAAATATCGGGTGTTTTACCCGATCCTATGATAGAAAGCTCATTTAGCATCAATTCAATAGAGACAAGAAATGGACCTATTGAAAACCAAATTACGCTGGGACAAAAATTTCCGCTATGGGGAAAATTAAAACGTGAACGAAACATAGAAAAAGTCAGAGCAGACATTAGTGGACTCAATTTGGATAACACGAAAGTAAAAATATCCTTTTTACTTCGAAAAAGATTAGCCGATTATTTTAAACTTAGTGAATCATTAGAAATATTAGAGCAATACAAAGTTGAACTAAAATCCTTTGAAAATATTGCACAAAGTCGACATGCTCACGGGATAGGGTTTACACTACACCCGATTATTAAACTTCAAATTGAAGCGGCATTAGTAGAAAGTAAAATAAATGAAATTGAAAGTAGTTTAGAAAAAAGCATTAATGATCTGCAAATTCTATTTGATGGACAATTTTCAACGAGTATAATTGGCGATAAATTCCAATTAAATTTAATTTATAAACCGAATCAATATTGGCTCAATCTAGCCAATAAGTACAATTCTTTATTTGCTATATCTCAGGCTAACATCGCAATAGCGTCTGATCAGTATAAGCTCGCCAGACTAAAAAACTATCCCGATTTGACAGCAGGATTGACTTATACATTTATTGGTCCAACTGATCTAGGTGGAGCTGTATCGGCAGGAGCCGACGCCCTCGGTGTTAAAGTTGGTATCAATCTGCCCCTTTGGTTTAAAAAGAATAAAGCGCAGGTCAAGTCAGCTTTTTTTAATCTACAACAAGAAGAAGATTTATTATCAGATATTTGGAATAATGTTGAATATGATATCCTTTCAACTTTGAAAGAATTGCGTGAGATCAATGATACATACATAATATATGATGAGCGACTGATTCAAGAATCTGAACAGATGTTATCTTCCGCCTATTCGGCCTATGAAACAGGGAAAATCAGTTTTTTAGATTTATTGGATAGTGTACGGTTAGGGGTAAAAATAAGGTTAGAGTTTGCTTCTGTTAAAGCTAAGCAAAATACTCTAATCGCAAAATTATATCAAACTATAGGAATAATTAATATTGACAAGGAGAGTTATAATGAAAACTAAATATATTTTAAAAACAATTGTGTTTTTATCGATCATAAGCATAGAATTATTAGTGACCGGATGTTCAACAGCTGATTCATCTAAACATGATACTAAAATAGAATCGATGAGTGAAGAATTATATACTTGTGGAATGCATCCTAATGTGATTCAAGAGGGACCTGGAAATTGTCCGATTTGTGGAATGAATCTAACTCCATTATATGGATCCTCAGATGAAAGTAAGCCAACAACAGATGAGGATAAATCCTCTTCAGGTTCAAAGGAGATACTATATTATCGAGCGCCGATGGATCCTACCTATATATCTCCGAAACCTGGTAAATCGCCGATGGGTATGGATTTGATTCCCGTTTATAAGGGTGAGGAAACATTTGGGGCAACAGTTAAAATAAATCCTGCAACCGAACAAAATATTGGTGTTCGTACGGCATATGCTGTTCAGAGAGATTTACATCAGGACATTAGGACTATTGGGAGAATTGACTATGATGAAGCAAAGACGGCTCATGTACATACAAAATTTATCGGTTGGGTAGAAAAAACATATGTTAATACAACAGGACAGAAAGTAAAAAAAGGAGATACTTTACTGGAAATATATAGTCCACAGCTTGTTACCGCTCAAGAAGAATATGTTGATTTATATTTACGGTTATTAGATGCTAAAAAGGAAAATAGAACTTCAGCAATTGAAAATTTGAAAAACACGTTATCTTCAACGAGAAAACGATTAGAGAATTTTGATATTTCTCGCGATCAGATAGATAGATTAGAAAAAGATTATACAATACGTAAAACATTAAAAATTCACTCGCCATTTAACGGTATAGTTGAGAAAAAACATGTTCAAGATGGAATGGAAGTAAAGCCGGGTATGAATTTGTATTCGATTTCAAATATATCAAGTGTTTGGGTATATGCTGATATTTACGAATATGAAGTACCATGGATACAAGTTGGGCAAAATGTAAAAATGACACTATCTTATATTCCCGGTAAGGAATTTTACGGTAAAGTCGAATATGTTTATCCATATTTGGATGCAAAAACACGCACACTAAAAGTAAGATTATCGTTTCCAAATGAAGATAATATGTTAAAGCCTGGAATGTATGCTAATGTAAATATATCATCTGTTCCCGTAAAGAATGTAATAGCTGTACCAACAGAGGCTGTAATGTACTCAGGTGCAAGAAACTTAGTATTTATCGCTTTAGGCGAAGGGAGATTTGTACCGCGAGATGTTATGGTTGGAATCGAAAGTGGTGATGGATTTTATGAAATTAAGGAAGGACTTGAAGCCGGAGAGACTGTTGTTACATCAGCACAGTTCCTGCTTGATTCGGAAAGCAAGCTGCAGGAAAGTATTGCAAAGATGTTAGCTTCAAGAAAAACTACCAAAATTGAAGCGATTGAAAATCCAATTAACTCTGAGCATGATCAAGAAAATCCTAAAGACAATATAAATTCAAAAATGCAGAAATATGAAATGATGAGACACGATCATAATTCTCATGATACAGTGAAAACTGAGATGGATAACACTGAAAACAATACATTTGGTACAATTAAGAATAATACACTTTCGTACTATACTTGTCCAATGGAATCACATGCTTATGTGAAAGTTAATAAAGCTGGCTTATGTCCTGATTGTGGAATGAAGCTTATTCAAAAAGAGGAGCCTTACAATCCTGATCAAAAGTATGATACCTGTCCAATGGAATCGCATTCATACGTGGTAATGGAAGAACCAGGCAATTGCCCGGTTTGCGGTATGAAGACAAAGGAGATTTAAATGATTGAAAGAATAATTGAATGGTCCGTTAATAATCGCTTCTTGGTAATATTAGCTACTATCGCAATAATACTTGGTGGAATTGTAGCTGTATCAACAACGCCGCTAGATGCTATACCTGACTTGAGTGATGTCCAAGTTATTATTCAGACTGATTATATGGGTCAGGCTCCACAGGTAGTTGAAGATCAAATCACATACCCATTAACTACAGCAATGCTTTCAGTGCCATATGCAAAAGTTGTAAGAGGATATTCATTTCTTGGTGTATCGTTTGTTTACATAATATTTGAAGATGGAACTGATATCTATTGGGCTCGGAGTAGAGTCCTAGAATATCTTAATTTTGTATCGGGAAGGCTCCCGGATGGAGTTAATCCACAATTAGGACCGGATGCAACAGGTGTTGGTTGGGTTTACGAATATACTGTGGAAAGTAATGATCATGATTTGCAGGAATTGCGAGCAATTCAGGATTTTTATTTAAGATATGAATTAATGAGTGTTCCCGGCGTATCAGAAGTTGCCAGCATTGGGGGTTATGTTAAGCAATATCAGGTTGATGTTGACCCCAATAAGCTCCTTGCTTACAACATCCCGCTCAATAAAATCAAAATGGCTATAAAACGCAGTAATAATGATGTAGGCGGAAAATTAATAGAAATGGCAGAAACTGAATTTATGGTTAGAGGATTAGGTTATATTAAATCAATTGATGATTTGAAAAAAGTTCCTTTAGGTGTAGATGAAGACGGTGTCCCGATTTTACTCAGAAATGTCGCGAATATTCATTTAGGACCGGAACTGCGAAGGGGTCTCGCTGAGCGCGATGGAATCGGAGAAGTGGTCGGTGGTATCATCGTTATGCGATACGGCGAGAATGCACTAGCAGTTATTGACAACGTAAAAGAAAAACTCGAAGAATTGAAAGTCGGGCTGCCGGAAGGAGTAACGATTAATACAGCTTATGATCGATCACAATTAATTAAGCGGGCAATTAAAAACTTAAAAGAGAAATTAACTGAAGAAAGTATAGTTGTTGCGTTAGTGTTGATAATATTTCTATTACACTTCAGAAGTTCCTTTGTTGCCATATTTACCTTGCCTGTTGGAATATTGATGGCATTTTTAATAATGCGCTATCAAGGAATAAATGCAAATATAATGTCATTAAGTGGTATTGCAATTGCGATTGGGGCTATGGTTGATGCAGTAATTGTGATGATTGAAAATGCTCACAAACACATTGAGAAAGATGATGGTAAAATTGACAGATGGCAGTTGATCCTTAATGCATCAAAGGAAGTAGGACCTGCATTGTTCTATTCATTATTGATAATAATGGTATCGTTTTTACCGGTATTTACATTACAAGCACAGGAAGGACGATTATTCAAGCCATTGGCATTTACGAAAACCTATGCAATGGGTGCATCAGCAATCATGGCGATAACGATTGTTCCGGTATTGATGGGATATTTTATTAAAGGTACGATACGCCCGGAGAATAAAAACCCAATCAGTCGATTTCTAATTCGGATTTATAGACCCCTAATCAAATTTGTGCTAAAATTCAGAAAAACAACAATATTAGCTGCAATAATGATTTTAGTAGTTACCGTTTTCCCGTTAAAAAGAATTGGTTCGGAATTTATGCCACCGCTTAATGAAGGTGATTTGCTTTACATGCCTACAACCGATCCTGGTATTTCGATTACCAAAGCGAAGGAATTGCTGCAACAAACAGATAAGATCATTAAATCCTTTCCTGAAGTAGAGCGAGTATTTGGTAAAGTGGGAAGAGCAGAAACAGCCACTGATCCGGCACCGCTTAGTATGATAGAAACTACAATAACGCTTAAACAACCTCAGGATTGGCCGGAACGCATCTTTGTTAAGCGCTGGTTCTCTGATTGGAATTTACCAAACTGGATTCGTTCCTTTTTGAATATTCTCTGGTCTGAACATCGATCTACAACTTTAGAGGAATTGACCACTGATCTGAACGCATCAATACAATTCCCCGGTTTAACAAATGCGTGGACAATGCCAATCAAAACACGTATTGATATGTTGAGTACCGGAATTAAGACACCGGTGGGCATAAAGTTAATGGGAGCTGATCTTGATACACTTAATATGTTAGGTGCCAAGGTGCAGGCAATTGTACAGAAAATTCCTGGTACGCTTAGTGCTTATGCCGATAAGGTGACCGGAGGCAATTTTATCGATTTTAAGATAAATCGCGATGAAGCTGCACGATATGGTCTTACGGTTGGTGATATACAAGATATAATACAATCGGCAATTGGCGGTATGAATGTATCATATACTGTCGAAGGCTTAGAGCGTTACCCAATTAATGTACGATATAGCAGAGAATTGCGCGATAGTATAACTAAGCTTAAACGGATAATCATACCAACACCTAGTGGAGCGCAGATACCAATTACTCAAGTCGCCGATATAATAATTCGGAAGGGAGCTCCGGTAATTAAGAGTGAAAATGCCCGCAGAACAGGTTGGATTTACGTGGATATTACCGGTATTGATGTTGGAACTTATGTTAAACGAGCGAAAGGGGCACTTGCCAAGGAATTTACAGTTCCGGCGGGTTACTCAATTGTCTGGAGTGGTCAGTTCGAATATATGGAACGAGCCAATAAAAGACTCAAGATTGTGATACCTATTACTCTACTGATCATATTCCTACTGTTGTATTTCAATTTTAAAAATTTAACCGAGAGTTTAATTGTAATGCTATCTCTACCATTTGCATTGGTCGGTGGAATATGGTTCATGTATATCCTTGGATACAACATGAGTGTCGCTGTAGGGGTGGGATTCATCGCTTTAGCGGGAGTTGCCGCTGAGACCGGTGTCGTCATGTTAATTTATCTTGACCAAGCATATAAATATCGAAAAAATAACGGGACAATGGATTCAGTAAAAGATTTATATGGCGCAGTAATGGAAGGTGCCGTTGATCGCGTACGACCCAAATTAATGACAGTTACGACTACAATTGTCGGCTTACTGCCAATTTTATGGGGAAGTGGAACAGGTTCTCAAGTAATGAAGCGGATTGCTGCCCCAATGGTAGGCGGAATGGTTACTTCCACAATACTTACGCTACTGGTAATTCCAACGATATATTACTTGTGGAAGTCATTTAAATTAAAGAGAAATTAATTATAATACCGAAAATAAAATCACTAACGCTGTTAACACTCATTGTATTATCAAATTGTAAAAGTGAGAAATTATGCAGGCTTCTTTAAAAGTTGTTGGAATGTCAATCAGGTGTGGCATCCTATGAATGGGATGACCAACCGATATTGGTAAAGCCCTGGATGGGTTGAAAAGTATAGAAAGTCACTCGTTTACACTGGAAAACAGACAATTTATTGTACGCTATGATTCTAAAGTAATTGATAAAAAAAAGATAATTAAAGTTGTTGAAGAAGCGGGCAAATTTTCCGTAAAGAATTGGGAAAGCATAAAATAAAGGAAAGTAAAATGGAGCAACTTCGTGATTTTTATCGTAATGCTGACGAAAGAATAACCTCGTTTATGAAACATTGCGGGATTCTTTTTCTAAGAATAAGCGTGGGAATAGTATTTTTATGGTTTGGGGTTCTCAAATTTTTCCCGGTTTAAGTCCAGCTCAGGAAATCGCAACCGTTACAATTGAACGATTGACCTTTGGTTTTATCCAAGCAAATGTAGCTTTAATAATCTTAGCAACCTGGGAAACGCTAATTGGATTGGGTTTAATATCCAGTGCATTCTTACGTGTAACCTTATTTTTATTGTTTGCCCAAATGTTGGGAACACGGACCCCACTTCTCTTATTTCCAGCTGAAATATTCACATGATTTCCTTATGCGCCTACTTTTGAAGGGCAGTATATCATAATGAATTTAGTTTTAATTAGTGCCGGGCTTGTTGTTGGAGCAACAGTCCACGGTGGAAGAAAAAGCAAGAGTGAGCAGTGATGTAGAAGTTGAACATTTATTAGATAGCTTCCGCGAATTCGGTTCATTTGTGTTCCTAAAAGAACGATTCTGTTTCAACCTAATGATAATCTCTGAGTAACTTAAATAGGACTTTAACAAGTTATTAATCATAGAGGTTTATGAAAAAGCGAACAATTATTTTGGACGAATTAAATCGAAAAAAAGCGGATAATTTTTTTGGTAAATATGAACTCAAAATCAATATTAACACAAATATTAAAAGAAAAATTTATTTAGGTGAAAATTTTTATACCAACAAATACTATCTCTTTTCAGATCTTAAAAATGTAATAATAACGTTAGGAAAACACCATTATGCCAAAACGTAAATTTAATTGCGTATATTGTGGGAAATCAAAGGGAATTACAAATGATCACGTTCCGCCAAAATGTTTATTCCCACATCCTCGCCCAAGCGACCTTATTACAGTTCCATGTTGTGAGATATGCCATTGCCCCCAATCAGAAGACGATGAATATTTTAGAGCTATAATAGCAACATCAGGTGGTTCTGATAAGCACCCGGCAGCTGCTAAATTATGGAAAGGTGAAATTATACGTTCGTTAAAAAAACCAGAGAAAAAAGGCTTTCGCAATCTTATTTGGCAGAGTATTAAACCTGTGGATGTGGTAACAAAGGGTGGAATTTTCCTCGGGAGGAGTATGGCGCTTGACTATGATTTGTCAAGAATTAATAATGTTTTGGAGCGGACTGTAAAAGGCCTTTTTTATTGGTACAAAAGATATCGTTTATCAGACGATTTTATGGTTAAGATTTCAATTCATCCTGACTTAGAATTGATACCTAATTATGTATTGGAACTTTTAGAATCTATAACTTGGAAGGATATCGGCGAGGGTATATTTACCTTTAAATTTGTATTTTTTGAAGATGAGCCAAATGGTTCGCTGTGGCTATTATCCTTTTATGAGTCATGGCCAATTATTTGTCTTACTGCACCTAAATAATTTTTGGATTTGCATTTTTAATTAATTGGAGAAAAGATAGCTATCATACAAACATTAGCAAGCTGAGAGCCATCACTGCCATACCGGCAATCAGACCATAAATGGCAACGTGGTGTTCACCAAATTCTTCCGCTGTAGGTAATAATTCATCAAGAGAGATATACACCATAATTCCTGCTACTCCCGCAAAAACGATTCCGAAAACAGTGTCTCCAAATATTCTAATTAGTAAAAAATAGCCGATTATCGCTCCGACCGGTTCAGCCAAACCGGAGAGAAAGGAATAGTAAAATGCTTTTTTTCTATTTTTTGTTGCATAGTAAATCGGTACAGAAACAGCGATGCCTTCCGGTATATTGTGGATGGCTATCGCCACAGCGATGCTAACACCTAAAGCCGGATCCTGTAATGCTGCTATAAAGGTTGCTAAACCTTCAGGAAAATTGTGAATTCCGATCGCCAAAGCAGAGAACATTCCCATGCGCATTAATTTTTTATTATGTACAGTATTGTCGGAAACGGGATCTTCAAGATTTTTTAGTTCATGTGGATTTTCAAATGATGGGACTAACCAATCAATCAGAGCAATTATGGCAATTCCGCCAAAAAAAGCTAAAACAGTGAGCCAATAACCCTGTTTATAACCATAAATAATTATTAATGAATCTTTAGCTTTGACGAATATTTCAACTAGAGAAACATAGATCATGACTCCGGCTGAAAAACCTAATGAACCTGCTAAAAATTTGGGATTGAAATTCTTTGAAAGAAAAGCCATTGTGCTACCAATACCGGTGGATAGTCCGGCGAAAATTGTAAGCCCAAGTGCAAATATAAAGTTTTCTGGAATCATTATTTAATTAGAACAAAATTAAAACGTTTGCACATTAACAAAAACAACGATTTTTAAGTTAAATGCATAATAAAAAAGGGAAGCTAAAAATTAGCTTCCCTTTTTAAAATAATTACTAAATAATTATTCTGTTACTTCCTCTTTTGCTTCTTCGGCAACTTCTTCCAATGCTTCAGTAGCTTCTTCTTCAACTGCTTCCACTTCTTCTACTACGGCTTCGGTTTTAGTTTCTTTTACATCGACAGCGGTGTCTTTAGCTTTGTCGCATCCGACAAATGCTAAAACAAACAAGAGGCTTATCAAGTATGTTAAGTATTTCATGTGTGTTTCCTCAACTAATTTTCAAAATTTCGTAATCTGTCACGTTCAAATAGCTTATCCTTTGCTTTTAAAGAGGACTATCCGGGTGCAATTATAATGATTTTTCTATTTAAATAAAAATGTAATCGTTTATTTTGCAAATTTGTTATAGAAAAATCCTAATAACGCTCCTCCGATAAGTCCATCAACAAAACCATAGATCAAACCAACAAACGCACCCAGCCAAGAAACTGAATATCCAAGGTAAACACTGCCTAGCTTAGCAAGTAAATCGCCGCTATATCCCATAATCAAAAACCAAACAGTTAACAGGAAGATGGCTAACCCTCCTAATATTCCCGTTGATAGGGCAAGTGCTTTGATGTTTATTTTCATGATTATCTCCTATTGTTTAAAGTATAATATAGATTACTTCTCATTTAATATTGCTAGAGCTCCATTAAATCTGTCTTCAGGAGCAAGACCACGTTTATATGATGTTTCTACACAATTATATGGATGGAATTGGATGCAATCAGCTTGGACATCGTCATCGATTATTACATACTGTTTAACTTCAGAATGTTGTTCCAACCAATCAGCTATTTTTTGTCCGCGCGGAATATCTTCTTCAACCGTGGCTCTTTCGACGCTTGTCGTGGAAATTATTTCACCTTTAATTTTTTGTTCTTCGAAAATATTCTGTAGTTTTTCCAAAGAATAAAATAATCTCCAAGTTGAACTAATAACAATTTTAGCTTCAGTTAACCGAATAAGTTTATTCAGATTTTTTACAGCTTTCTTACTAAATCGAATATTGGTTTCGTCAGGAAAATTTAAATATTGATATTTAATGGAATTCCTGGTTACCAACACCCCGTCTATATCTAAAAATATTACTTTCATTCGTTGAACATAATTATTATAAATTATTGTTAATTGACTGCTAACATTATGTACTCAAACTACAGAAAATCAAGATAATATGATTATTATTTGGTATTCTTTTAATCTAAAACGATTAAATTATAAAGGTATTTTTTAAACCTAATTAAATTACGATAATTATTAAAAAAATTTTGAACTAGTATGAAGCAGGAACAGCAGCGTTGTAATATTTTAATGCTTCCGGCAATAGCTTTTCAATTTGTGCGATTCTATTTTCATCGGATGGATGAGTGCTAATAAACTCAGGAGGAGCTTGTCCTCCTTTCATTTCTGACATACGTCGCCAAAATGAAACTGTATGATTGGGATTATACCCTGCTATTGACATAAATATCAGACCCAAGTGATCTGCTTCGCTTTCATGTAAGCGACTAAATGGAAGTAATACACCAAGTTGGGAACCGGCTCCAAATGCGGTCATCCATAATTGTTGTGTTTGTTCGGGTTTATCTCTAACTGCCACCGCTAAAGCGACACCACCAAGCTGCGCCATTAGTCCTTGGCTCATGCGTTCATTACCGTGTTCCGCAATAGCATGAGCGATTTCATGTCCCATAACTACGGCTAAACCATTTTCATCTTTAGTGAGAGGTAAAATTCCTGTATAAAACACCACTTTCCCGCCTGGCATACACCAAGCGTTTACTTCATTGCTTTCAACTAAGTTAAATTCCCAATCATAATTTTTTAATTCTTCTTCTAAACCATTATCGATAAAAAATTGTTCCACAGCTTTTTGGATGTTTTTACCAACACGCTTGACCATATCTGTTTTTTCCTTATCGGCACTTATCACATTCTCCTCGAGGAATTGACCATATTGATCAAAGCTCATTTGTAACATTGACGAATTGGGTATCAAGTTTAACTGCCTTCGATTTGATATAAGTACCCGTGAACAAGCAGTAATAATTAATAAGATAATTAATAAGATAATAAGTTTATAATATTTCATTTTAATCCTCTGTTCAATTATTTATTCAATTTAAAGTATAAATTAATTTGATAAAATTATCTATATTAATATTTTCAATTTACATTAATATAAAAGCTAAAAACAACATTCCTTTAAATTTGAATTTTTTATGAATATGAATTTATTTCAAGGAATAAATAAAAATTTATCATATAATATTATTTTTGAACATACGTAATCTTATTTTTTTTATATTTGATAAATTGTACTAATGACAATGAAATCGCACTCATTACAGCACCGGCGATGAAGGGAATCCTATAATCCAAAATCCACATTAATCCCCCTAAAGCAGGAATTATAACAGCAGCAATATGGTTAATAGTGAACCCAACTGCCATACTTGGTGCAATATCTTTAGGGTCACCTATTTTTTGAAAATAGGTACGGATTCCCATTGCGAAATTGAAGAAAATATGGTCTAAAACATATAAAACCACGATGATTGCTTTCGATTCGACAAAGGCATATCCGATGAAGATTATTATGAGACTAAAATATTCCAAAGATAATACTCTACGTTCCCCAAACTTTATAATCGCTTTTCCTATAAGCGGATTAAGAAAGTAGTTTATAGTATTGTTTAAAACGAATAGCATAGTAATCTCTTGAATAGAGAATTCGAATTTTTTTACTAATAAAAATACCGCAAAGGCGACAAATATTTGTCGCCTTGCGCCTGCCATAAATGTTAATAAATAATACAACCAATATTTCTTTTTGAAGATCATTTTTTTATGCTGCAGTGGAATCCCTTCTCGGGTGGGATTTTGTAATATCCCCCAAGTTCCCACGATTACAATAACGAGTCCTATTAATACGAAAGTTGCTTTGTAGGATAGTATATAACTAATGAAATAAATAAATATTCCAACTGCTATATTAGCTGCAGCTCCGTAACTCCTTAATTTGCCAATAACTAAAGGAGATGAATCTTGATCAAAATATTGGAGTGTTAGCGATTGATTTGTAGTCTCAAAATAATGAAAACCGAAACTCATGATCATAGTAGTTGCTATAAGTCCGGTGTATGAAGGAAAAATTCCGGTTATTCCAACTCCAAATCCCAAAATTGCTATAGAAAGAGCTGATAATCTATGTTCTTTAACAATAAGAATGATATATATAATTAGCAATGCCAAAAATCCCGGAATTTCTCTAACCGATTGAATTATCCCAATGTGGTTACCTTCTAAATGTACGATTTCAACTGCAAAATTATTGAATAGTGTGCGCCATACTTGAAGTCCAACTGTCGCTGCAATTGATAATAATGCAAGATAGCGAAACATCGGATCTTTAGTGATTTTATTCATCTAAATATGTTTTTGATGATTTTTGTGTGACAAATTTAAATATATTAAAAAAAGGTTCGGAATTAATAAATTATTAGTTATTCTTTCTGGCAACCTATCTAGTCAACATTATAATTTTTCCAATCTATATCTCAAACAATCCATAGTTTTGTCTAAGTTTTCTACTTAATAATTTTGGATTATACATAATACTATTCAATTCATTCCAAAATTCTTTACCATGGTTCTTTATCTTTGTATGAACAAGCTCGTGCAAAATAATATAGTCTCTTAATTCGTCAGCAAGAGCAATTAAACCAATATTCAGGCTAATATTATTTTGTGCGGTGCAACTACCCCATCTTGTTTTCATGGTTCTTAATGTTACTCTGCCATAAGTAAAACCATATTTAGTAGCAAGATATTCAACTCGTATTATAAGCCTTGATTTTTCTTCAGCAGATACAGACTTTGTTAATTTGGTAACATTAACTTTTTGGGAATGCTGACTTTGTTGCTTTTTAATCCAATCCAATTTGTCAGATACGAAAGATTTAGCTTTTCTAATTGTTACGAATCTTGGTACAGCCACTCTTATGTTTGTCGGTGATTTAATAGAGATGATTACTCGCTTCGCTTTTTTACTTTTCTCGAAAAGTACATCACCTATTTCAGGATAATTGATATATTTAAAATTCGGCATCTATTTCTATTCTGTTAATTATTGCTTCGGTAAAAGGATTAGTGTTTCAAATATATCAAAACATTTCCGAATATTTTATCAAATTATGTCTCCAGCATATCTCACAACGACACCCTCTCTCTATTAAATACTTTGAAATTATTAGAGATTAATGCCCATTATCATTCTCAGTATTAATTGTGGTTTGTTGTTTTTTATATCCGTAACAGCTATCGCCGATCCAAAAGCGACCCAAGCTTTACCCGTACCATGTGATATTACATGACCAATATAATGTCCACTTTCCCCGCCTCTTGCTTCTAGTCCGAGCGTAAACAAATTCCCAACTTTGTAGCTAATATTTGCATTATATTTTATTTCTAACTCCCATCCATCACCTTTATATTCAAACTTCTCCGGCTTCCATCGTTTTGTCTTCATATGTCCACATGTATGAGCGTTTATCCACCATTATTATCGACGATGAAAAAAATATAATTTCTAATATGGTCAGAAGAGAGTATTTATTAGGGTTCATGAATTATCCTATTTTATTAATCACCTGTTTAATTTAAAATATTAATGAGAATGTATCTCAATAAAATTACTCAGGCTGCTTCATAGTTCCAAATAGATAAATTGCTATATATTGATTTTTAATCTATTACCATAACCGCAAATCTTACCAAATTCCAAATAATATTTATAGAGGTATATACTTATTATGAAAGCAATTTGGTTAGCATTCGGTGTTGTATTTTTAGCAGAGTTAGGCGATAAAACTCAATTAGCAATTTTAGCCATGAAGTCTAAGGGCTTTTCAGGATGGGGGTTATTCATTGGTTCAATGATTGCGTTTTCAGTATTAACAGCACTTGCAATATTATTTGGTGGATGGTTACAGACTAAAATTCCCACCGAAATGATTCAAAAAATGGCCGCAGGAAGTTTTATGGTTATCGGACTACTTATGTGGTTTGGTAAAATTTAACTAATCCTCCAAGTTCGTTTCTTGTCTTCAAGAATTCTTTTACATTAATATATTTCATTAATCGTCGTTAATATGACATTCAATAAAATATCCTTAATGAAAATCACAGTCTTGCTTTGATCCTCTTAGCTTCGCTACTGTCCATAACAAAATCCTGTCTTACTCAAATCATGAACCTAATCTTTCTATCTAATAAAATATTATTTCAAATACTCCTTAAAACTTGCCACTACGTTCATGATATCGGAACGCTTTTGCTTCAGAATATCGCGATCATTATTAATGAGACGATATTGGGTGTCACGGACTTCCCAAGAAGCTATATTGTATGATTCGAACGAGAAAACTAAAAAATGTTCCGAATTGATGATGGCACAATCATCCCAGCCTGATACCACGATGTATTCATGTCCCTGACCCTCTAATAACGATTGTCCCTGCGTGTAAATATGTTCGTCATCCTTATAACCCAGTAATGCCAGCATCGTCGGCACTAAATCAACATGCGAGGTCAAATACTCCACTTTATTAGAGTCCCGGTTTGGTACATACAGTAACAGCGGGACTTTTGTCTGGTAATCAGAAAAAGCGCTCGTATGTCCCCAAAATCCGGTCTCATAAAATTCTTCTCCGTGGTCACCCGTAATAATCAGAATAGTATTATCCCAGAGACCCTGTTTTTCCATGGCAGTGATGATCTTCCCAACTTCCGAGTCATCGAAATAGATCGCATTCTTATAACTATTCAAGAGACTGAGAGAATCCTTCTTTCCAACCGTGAGATAATTTAGTTGCTTATTGGAGGGCGTGTATTTTTCGAATCCATCCGGATAACTATAGGGACCGTGCGGGGCATCATAAAACAAAAACGAAAAGAAAGGTTTGCTCGTATCTCTGGTATTCAGCCAAGATAAAAATGTTGTAGTCAATAAGGGGTCTTTATTTTCGGCCCGGTTCCCATCCAATGTGTCCACAATGTGCTCTGGTATCTTGATGAAAGCAGTTTTCCGAAATTCAGGATTAGTTAATTTTGAGCTTGAGATAATCTTGAAATCATAATTCAATTTTTTCAGTTGGTCTATGAAGACCGGACTCTGTCGCTCACCTAAGAACTGATGCCAGTAATAACCGTGAATACCGTAGAATAAAGTAAATATTCCGAAACGTGAGGCATTACCACCGCTATAGTGATTCATAAAAATGGTGGACCTTTTTGAAAAGTCCCAGATGTTTGGTGTTAGTTCCTCTGATAACATGTCATAACGCCAGGCATCGATTACAATCCATACTATATTCACAGGGTGAGCTTGCTTTGGGCCGATTAGGGGTCGTTTGGGATAATCCAAACTACTGTAACTTTGGTCAAAAATTAGCATTTCTTCTCTATCGACCTTAAATCCAAAATTCTTATACATAAACCGCTTGATTGTCAGGGGTTGATATAACGGGAATACCTTGCTAAAACGGGTGACTTCGCTGCGGTTATAAAGATCAGCAATGGCGAAAGTTAATTTGTCAGTAGATACTATTAATAGGCTTATTGTAATGGCAGCAGTGGTAATACGTTTTGAAATGGGTTTATAACCGAACCTATGAAATACCTTATAGATTAACAATACTTCAATGGTTACAATTCCCATCACGATAAGTCCCAAGGTTGCCAAGGTATTGAACCCGAGGTGCAAAGAATCTTTGGCACCTTCCGTAAAGATAAGATTAATGACCATACTGTTGAAATGGAACTTGAATATTCTATAAATAGCAATATCAATCAAATTGAGAATATGGAGACTTGAAAGGATGACCACAAACAAGATGAATACTGGAGTTCGATATCTTGAACCAACCCCGAGCGTGAACAGAGGTAGCGCAACCATCAGGTAGATCAACAATATATTTGAAACTAAGGCAGAATGCAGAAATACTATACTAAATAACTTATTCCAACCGGGAGTGAAAACCAGATAGAAATAATTAAGCCCTATAGACAATAAAATATTAAAACCTAAAAACCAGAATAGAACTCTTATATGGGTTTTTGTTTCAGACCGATTCATAAGCAATTCCTAATATTAGACCAACCACTACGACTCCCCATGAAAATGCTTTTCCACGCTTCCGTAACCATCGTGACAACACTCTCAGAACCACTAATGCACACCATTAAAATTAAAAAATGATTCCGTCAAATTTCATCATGGATGTACGATACTTGAGAAATCAATTACGCAATTCCTCTGTAAAATACTTAAGATATTTTTTTGATCATTCATTCGAAATCAAGTATCTATTAAGAGTATAACTATTTAATAAATTTACATATGCTATTGTTTATAACAATGCAACTTTATATTGAATAACTGCAAATTGCCTTTAAGCAACGGTTGATTTAGCTCACAGCAAATATTCCTAGTTCAAGCAAGTTGAAATTCCAAAAACCGATGAAAATTTGGTTTTGATTGATATTTAATCTATTTAGTATTACACTTTAATATGTTTTATCCCTTTTAATTAGTGCATAAGGAAATAATGTATGAAAAAATCATCCTCTCTTTTATTATTATTCTTTATTTCCATTGGCTATTCCCATACTAACCAAATCAATGATTTTAATTATAAATATAATCAATGTTTAAAAACCGGACGAATACTTAGTGTAGTAGCAGGTAGTACCATGGGAATTGCTCAGATATATTGGAGCGCAACTAATATGTCCGGTGTGCACGGACCGCTATGGAAAAATGTTATAACCGGAGTACCTTCATCATTAATTGGTGGATATGTTGGTTACATTACATCCGAATGGACGACAAAACAACTTTTAAACGGTAACCCAAAGCCCGGTCCTGCGGCGCTAAAGGGTGCATTGTATGGCGCTATCCATGGCGCAACTATATTAACTGCCAGTATGATACCTTTACTTGTTATTGGTCATTATATGGATACAATCCATTTTAATTTCGATGACGACGCAATTTTATTTAAACTGATCGGAGCCTCTATCATGGGAGGGATAGTATATGGAGGAACATTTGGTGCTACAATAGGCATTATTTATGGTCCAAGCCTGTCAATTTATATGGAATTCTAATTATATACCACAAATCATGAGTTAACCAAATAATTTAATAATTTTTATATAATGTGAGAAATTTATAACAGGTAGAACAAAAAGGTACAAATATGAAAAAAAATGTCAAATTAAGGGATAGTACAGAGATCGTATTACGTCCGCTTAAAAAGAAAGATCGGAATCAATTAACTGCATTTTTCAAATCTCTTCCAAAAGAAGATAGAATATATTTGCGAGTTGACGTAACCAATAAAGAGACTATTAAACAGATCATTAAATCATCAAAGTTAGGAGATAGTAAACGGATTATTGCTTTAGACAAAGACAATATCGTTGCGGACGGACTTTTAGAATTAGAAAAAAGGAAATGGAAAAAACATTTCGGCGAAATCAGACTATTGGTTTCAAAAACATATCGTAGAAAAGGTTTGGGAATGTTATTAGCACGTGAATTGTATTTATTAGCTATTAGTGAAAAAGTTGAAGAAATAATTGTGAAAATGATGAAACCACAAGTGGCTGCAATTAACATCTTCAAGAGAATGGGTTTTAAGCAAGAAGCGGTCTTACCGGATTACGTTAAAGATTTAGAAGGCACAACACGTGATCTTATAATTATGCGTTGCGATGTGAATGAAATGTGGAAAGAGCTTGAAGAGTATTTAGAAGATTCTGACTGGCAAAGGACCCGTTAGTCCTAATTAATAAAAATCTATAAACCATTGAAAAATTGGTTTTAGTTTGAATTTAGTATAATTAATTTTTCGATGCGATGGCTAAACCAAATGTAAAGATAAAGACGGAGTATAATAAAGCTAAACGGATTCTGAAGCCCATCTTCATTCCTTTTAATAGGTATGTTTCTTATCTCGGTCGAGAAAATATCATTAAAGAAGGTCCAAACTTAATTATCGCAAATCATCCGGGAGTTGGTCGAGATATCGCGGGTATTCTTACCGCGTATGATAGACAATTATATTTTTTGACAGCGCACTATATGTTCGATACAAAGGAGTCGCTTGGATATATAAAATCGGCCCTTGGGCAAATTTTGTATCCAATAATGTATCCGGTTGCATTCATATTTGCTAAATATTTATCTAAAAAACTCAAACAGCATGAAATGATTCCGATAAATAAAAGCTATCAAGGAGACAAAATCGAGTTTATAAAAAATATCAGACAATCTATCAATAAAGTAAAGGAATATTTGTTGCAAGATAGAGCTGTTGTTATTTTTCAAATTCCCTTAGATATTTTAAAGACCCTTGGACAAAAAGAAATAAGGTTCAATAAACATAGTGAGTATCATCCTTATATCCCAAAGTTTCATTCTACTGTCGGTAAAATTGTATATGAATTATATCAAGAGCATGGATTAAAGGTACCCGTATCTCCAATAAGCATTTACGGGGCTGAAGGATTAAATCCTTTTAAGAGGATGGTTTTAAACTTTGGCAAACCAATGAATATCGCTTCCTGTCTTGATAACAACATTGTAGGTAATCCTATTAATAATTTTACTAGATGTCTTGAAAAAAAGGTTGCTGATTTGCTGATTGACTCCGGCTTACCAAAAATAAGTGAATCTTAATACCAAAAACTGTTGAAAAATGAAACCTGTACGATTTTTGCCATTATTTGATTTTATTTGACTAAGTTGATACTCACTATTAAAAGTTAAAACCCCGTCATGAAACGGGATTTTTTAAGTGTAGGCAATGGCAGGCTTGAACTACCGATCTCTACCGTGTGAAGACGGTGTTTTACAATGACAATTTTTGAAAGTGTGCAATAACAACTATGCTATTTTACCATCATTTTTTGGCTATTTATGGCTACTTCAGTCATTATATTTTATACTGCAAAGATTTATTTCAAAATCAAACCATAGGTATATTATTTCTGTATCAATGCTCCTGCCCCTTAGAAATGATAATTGTTATGGGATATTTCATGAGGTTTTGTAAATTTGAGAAATTATGAAAGTATTCAACTTCAAAATTTTCTGTAAAAAGGGTCTAATTAATCGGAGTTATTTGTTATAATGGCTAGCCATTTTCCAAATTAAAAAATTCAAGGTTCAGTTATTGTTCATAAAATAGTCAAAAAAACAGCAGGTATTATATAGTAATTTTACAAAATATCTTTTCCATTTACATTCAATAGGGAGGTTCTATCAAGTATAAACCGCTAACAAATTATTATAACGGTCAGAAGGTAACTTTCAAGGGTGATTTTCTGGATGTTACCAGTCCCTTAAACGGAGAAATAATATCTAAGGTTCCCCTTAATGGTTCTGACATTTTAGATGATGCTGTAACCTCAGCCAAAACTGCATTTATTAAATGGTCTGCAATCTCCATTAAAGAAAGAGTTCAAGTATTTTATCGATATAAAAATCTTCTTGAAAAGAATTTAAAAGAGTTGGCTGTATTAGTTCATGAGGAAAATGGCAAAACTTTGCCTGAAGCCATTGCAGAAGTTGAGAAGTCCATTGAGTTAACTGAATTTGCCTGTTCATTACCTCAGCTTGTGCAGGGAGAAATACTTGAGGTTAGCAAAGGTGTTGAATGTCGTTCTGAGCGATATCCCCTTGGTGTAGTGGCTTCTATAGCACCATTTAATTTCCCCAATATGGTTCCCCACTGGACAATGCCCAATGCAATTGCTTTAGGCAATGCAATGATTCTCAAACCTTCAGAACAGGTTCCAATCAGTGCAATACGAATTGCAGAACTTTTAACGGAAGCAGGATTACCCGATGGAATTTTTAATATTGTAAATGGTGACCGGGAATCTGTAGAAGCCATTTGTGACCACGCGGACATTGATGCCGTTACTTTTGTTGGTTCTACTAAAGTAGCAAAAATAGTTTATCAACGTGCTACCAGTCAAAATAAGAGAGTGCTGACATTGGGCGGAGCAAAGAATTATCTTCTGGTTTTACCAGATGCAAATCATGAAATGACCGCTGCAGATGTAGCTGCATCCATGACAGGTTGCGCTGGTCAGCGATGTATGGCAGCAGCAGCGGTTATAGCTGTTGGTAACGTTGATGGCATAATCAAGGGAATCTGTGAAAAAGCAAAAACGATCATACCTGGTAAAACTCTTGGTGCCATTATTTCGAAAGATGCGCAGAAACGTATTGAAAATTATATTACTGAAGCAGAAGAACAGGGAGCTGATATTTTAGTTGATGGACGAGGAGCTACTGTTAAGAATAAAGAAAATGGATTTTATGTGGGACCGACTGTAATTGATCACGTGACCCCCGAAATGAACATAGCTCAAGAAGAAGTATTTGGACCGGTTTTATCAATTATTCACGTAGATACAGTAGAACAGGCATTGAAAATTGAAAATAGCTCACAATATGGTAATGCAGCGGCTGTATTTACTCAATCGGGTGGCTTGGCAAAATATGTAGCAGAGAATGTAAGTGCCGGTATGATCGGTGTAAATATTGGTGTGCCTGTTCCGCGAGAACCGTTTTCATTTGGTGGTTGGAATCAATCAAAATTCGGTGTTGGGGACCTTACCGGCAAAAGTTCAATAGAATTCTGGACAAAACTAAAAAAAGTCACAACCAAATGGAATCCTGAGGCAAAAACTAACTGGATGAGTTAAACTGCTATATAAAAATGGATACAAAAGAAAACAATAATCCTGTTTAATTTGGAGCAAATATTATGAATCTTATAATAAAAAACGGAATTGTCGTGACAGACAGTGAAACATTCAAGGCTGATATTGGAATTTCAAATGGAAAGATAGAGATTGTCGGGCAAGATCTGAATGGTGCCGATCAAATAATTGATGCTACAGGTCAATACGTTATGCCTGGTGGTTTGGATGTTCACGTTCATCTTCAATTACCTTTTTGCGGAACAGTTTCTGCAGATGATTTTATCACTGGGACGAAAGCTGCCGCAGCCGGTGGGATTACAACAATTGTTGATTTCGCCATACAAAGCAAAGGGAATACGATTACCGATACGGTGAAATCACGGAAAAAAGAAGCAGACGGGAAAGTGTGCGTGGATTATTCCCTTCACGGAGGCATAACAGATTGGAACGATAGAACCAAATCTGAACTCAAGTCTTTGGTAATGGAAGGTATCGTCTCGTTTAAAATGTTTATGATCTATCGAAGCGAGGGATGGATGTCTTCCGATAGTATGCTCTATCAAGCTTTAGAAGAAACGAAGAAAGTTGGTGGCACCATAATGGTTCATGCAGAATCGGTAGATGTACTGGATTATTTAGTTGAAAAATATCACAATCCTGCCGATATGAAAAAGTATGGCGCATATTGTCATGTCCTTTCAAGACCCAACTTTGTTGAAGAAGAAGCAATACAAAGGGCAATAAAATGGGCAGAGGTTACCGGTGGCAGGCTTTATATCGTTCACATGTCAACGGGCGGTGGCGCAAATCTCGTAACAGCAGCAAAGAAACGCGGTGTAGAAGTTTTTGCTGAAACTTGTCCGCAATATCTATTACTGGAGGACGATCTTTTTAAACAAGAGGACGGACATCTTTATGGAACCTGTCCGCAGATCAAAAAGAAGGAAGACATTGACCGGCTTTGGGATGCTCTTGGAGATGGAGAGATTGATACCATAGCAACTGATACCTGTACTTTTGACACGAAACAAAAGGCAATGTGGGAAGGTGATTTTACAAAAATACCATTCGGCATGCCCGGATCAGAATTGATGATGCCATTGATGTATACTTTTGGCGTGAGAGAAGGTAAAATAGATTTAAATCAGTTTGTTCATTACCAATCAACAAATCCGGCAAAGATATTTGGAATGTATCCCGAAAAAGGATCGCTTCAAGTTGGAACCGATGCGGATATCCTAGTATTCGACCCTAGAAAAAATGTAACTATTGACTATAAAAATTTGGAAACGAACTGTGACTGGTCACCATATCAGGGGTGGAAACTCAAAGGTTATCCCAACACGACGATTTTAAGAGGAAAGATTATCGCAAGAAAAGGTAGGTTCATAGGTAATATTGGATATGGAAAATTTATTAAACGGAAACCTGTTGTTCGTTAATACAAGGAGAAAAATATGCCGAGAAAAGTAAAATCCGGATTGATCCAGATGAGTCTTCCGATGACGGAAGGAGAGGGAACAATTGAAGAAATTAAAGAAGCAATGATCGAAAAGCATATCCCTTTTATCGAAGACGCAGGAAAACAAGGCGTTCAGGTTTTGTGTCTTCAGGAAATTTTCAATACTCCTTATTTTTGTCCTGGACAGGATAATGCTTGGTATGAATCTGCCGAGCCTGTACCGGGACCAACAATCGAGCACATGAGCAAATACGCCAGGAAATACGAGATGGTCATAATCGTACCAATCTACGAGAAGGAACAACCCGGAGTGCTCTACAACACAGCTGCAGTGATCGACGCAGATGGATCGTATCTCGGAAAATATCGGAAACATCATATACCCCATACTTCGGGATTCTGGGAAAAGTTTTTCTTCCGCCCAGGTAATCTTGGGTATCCGATTTTTGAAACACGATATGCTAAAGTAGGTGTATACATTTGCTATGATCGGCACTTCCCCGAAGGTGCACGTGCACTGGGATTGAACGGCGCAGAGATTGTTTACAATCCATCGGCAACGGTTGCCGGGTTATCACAATATCTCTGGAAACTTGAACAGCCGGCACATGCGGTAGCTAATGGATATTTTATGGGCTGTATCAACCGCGTGGGAGAAGAAAAACCGTGGAATCTCGGAAAATTTTATGGTAGTTCCTATTTCGTGGACCCAAGGGGAAAAATTTTCACTATCGCTTCGGAGGATAAAGATGAGTTGCTTGTTGCGGAGTTTGATTTAGACATGATCGATGAGGTACGCTCCACCTGGCAGTTTTTCCGGGACCGTAGACCAGAGTCCTACGGTTCACTTACAGCACTATAAAATTAGGAGAATAAA
>JAUWFQ010000010.1 GCA_030606865.1 bacterium | reverse complement strand
ACCATAGCTGCATTATCAGTACATAAATCAATTTCAGGAAAAATTACTTTTTTATTCGTTAATAAAGTATGTATTCTTGTTCGTAAATTTTTATTAGCTGCGACACCGCCTGCTATTACACAAGTATCTATTTTATAATAGGTTACAGCCCTAACTAATTTATTACTCAAAACATCAATAATCGCTTCTTGGTAACTAGCGGCAACATCATTCATGGTAAGAGTATTATTAGAATAATCATCCATGTAGTATAATAACGCTGTTTTAAGTCCGCTAAAACTGAAATTAAATGAATCGGATTTTATTAAACCACGCGGGAATTTGATTGCATCAGGATTTCCACTTTCGGCTGACTTTTCTATCGCTGGGCCACCTGGATATCCAAGTTTCAAGATTCTTGCACCTTTGTCAAAGGCTTCGCCTGCTGCGTCATCTAATGTTTCACCTAATAATTTATATTCATCGACATCTTTTATTAACCAGAGTTGAGTATGTCCCCCTGATACTAACAAACAAATAAACGGAAATTCTAATTCTGGGTCAGCAATAAAATTTGCATAAATATGTGCCTCTAAATGATTTACTGCAATTATTGGGATTGATAATCCTTGTGACAAGCCTTTAGCAAAACAGATACCTGTTAATAATGTACCAGCAAGTCCTGGTCCTTGGGTTACAGCAATACCATCAATATTATGATAATTAAAACCCACTTTTTCCAACGATCTATTGACAATAGTATTGAGTAAGTACTCATGCTCACGTGATGCAAGTTCCGGGACAATCCCTCCAAACTCTGCATGAATTTCTTGAGAACTAATGATACTTGAAACTATTTTTCCATCTACACAAACGGAAGCGGCAGTTTCATCACATGAAGTCTCGATACCAAGAACAATCAATTATTGCCTTGTGTTACAATTAATTCAACATTGGGTGGAGATATATCTTGCCAATTTATAACACCATACGGTACTTTAACTTGTGGTTCATAGAATTGTCTATTAAGATTCCATTGACTATTAAAATCAATTGTCAATTGAATCTCGTCAGGTGTAATATTTTCAATATAATCAATTCCGCCGATAATTGTCAGTGAAACTGTATGTGGGCTTACAAATACGCGATATCCCGATGGAACATTAATCACAGATACAGGAACTTCGCTTATAATTTTTTCACTTAATGCTTGAACATCAATCGACAACCTTACATCAGTTTGAGATAATTGTATTTGCTGATGAAGTAAATCAAAACCAAAGTATTGAGAAATATTCGTATTAACCTCGATAATAGTATCAACTAAGGTATTAATTGAGGTGATATTTTCGACAATATTATTTGGTCCAGCTATCTCAATTTCAACCGGTTCGAGGTTTACCTCTCCTACAATAATAAAACCCGGAGCTGGTTCAATAACAATTCTAGAAACTATTGGAATTGTACGAACAGAGTAATCATCTAGACTAATCTTAATCTCTCGCGGAGAGTCAACTTCGATATATCGGATTTCAAATTCATTAGGTACAACAATTTTTCGTGGATACATTCTGAAATAATCATTTAAAATAAATTCGTATTCATCAGATATTCTATCTAAATCCAATACTAATTTGAAATTTTTATAAAACCCTTTTAATAATATTGTTTTGAATAGTGCCCTGCCTGTTCCTTCAAATCTGACTTGAGCACGTTCCGGCACTTCTTCTCGCAAGGCTTTTTGTTCACTTAGATTTCTAACTTCGATTGGTACCGTCAATACCATTTCGTACGTTTCACTACTAACAATAAAAACCCATAGTATAACTGCTAATCCAAATGCACCGAATCGTAAGCCGATTTTCCGACTAGTAATTGATTCAAGAATATCGGAAAACTTCATGATTCTTATTAATTTAAATTGTTAGTTACAACCTATATTTCGATCAAGAATTTGTAAGTGGACTGAGCATTTTAATCAGAACTATTTTTGCCAAGTTCACGTAATTCTTCAGGAATTTCTATTTTCTCGGTTGCCGGACTTTCCTGATTCCTTAAGTATTCTTTAACTGGATTCTTGGAAATATTTTTCTTTTTTGGACTACCAAGTTCATCAACAAATAACACAACCTTTTTCTCTTCAGGTTTTACTTCCATAACAATAGCTTCTATTGATGCTTCAGCTTTAAAATTACTGCCAATCAACTTACGATCTTTTTTAGAATGAGTACCAAAAGGTACAATACCCTCAACATCTTTTTCTAATTGTACGATTATGCCTCTATCTAGTACTCGGATTATATTACCTTTTACTTTTTTACCGGTTTCAAAATATTTTACCAATTCCGGCCATGGATCTTCTTCTACCTGTTTTAACCCTAAAGAAATTCTACGGTTTTCACGAGATACTTCCAATACACGAACCTCGACTTTCTCACCTTTTTCAATAACTTCCTTGGGATGTCTTACAATTTTCGTCCATGAGAGGTCTGAAACATGAATCAAACCATCTATTCCTTCCATCAACTCAACAAAAGCACCAAATTGGGTAAGATTAATCACCTTACCTTTATGAACTGTACCTATCATATATTTTTCTTCAATTTTGTCCCATGGATCCGGCTCTAATTGTTTTACTCCCATACTGATTTTTCTTTCTTCCGTATCAATTGATAGAACTTGAGCTTCTACTTCATCACCCATTGAAAATAATTCAGAAGGATTTTTAACATGCCGTGTCCATGACATTTCAGATACATGTATTAGTCCTTCCACTCCCGGTTCGAGTTCTATAAATACTCCATAATTAGTCATACTTACAACTTTACCTTTTATGATGGTACCAACCGCATATTTCTCTTCAACTTCTTCCCATGGATGTGGTGAAAGTTGTTTTAAGCCGAGTGATACACGTTTTTTTTCTTCGTCAAAATCAATCACCTTAACAGTTATGGTTTCATCCATTTTTACAATTTCTGATGAATGATTTACTCTTCCCCATGATAAATCAGTGATGTGCAATAAACCATCAACTCCACCAAGATCAATAAAAACACCAAAATCGGTTATATTTTTTACTCTACCTTCTAAAATTTCACCAACTTTAATATTAGAAAATAATTCAGCGCGTTGCTCTTTCAGACTTTCTTCCATAAGAATTTTATGGGATATGACTACATTTTTACGTGCTTCGTTGATTTTAACTATTTGAAAATCCATTTCCTGATCAATAAATTGATCAAAATCTTTAATTGGCCTCACATCAATTTGTGAACCGGGTAAAAAGGCTTGAATAACACCGACGTCTACTACCATTCCACCTTTTATACGACGAACAATGGTGCCCTTTAGAATCTCACCTTTTTCATATATTTCATGCAATTCTACCCAACGATGCATAAAATCTGCTTTAATCTTTGAAAGGATTGTATTGCCTTTTCTATCTTCTAATTTTTCAAGATATACGTTGATTTTTTCACCAATCTCAGGAAGTTTGTTATCCTCAAACTCATCTCTTGTTATTATTCCTTCGGATTTAAATCCGATATCGACTAAAACTTCTTTCTCATTCATACCGATAACACGACCGGTTATTACCTGGTTGGCTGATATATCAGATATTGTATCCAAATATTGTTTTTGAAGTTCTGGTGGTATTTCTTCAATAACTTCATTTTTATCCAATTCAGATCGCTCAATTACCTTTACACCAGCAAAAATTTTAGTGTCTAAATAATTTATAATTGGTTTCTTTTCGGTAACAGGTACAGAATCCGGCTGTACCGGCTCTGCACTGACCTCCGTAGATTGCTCTACATTAGCCTCTTCAGCTACAGGTTCTGTAATAATTGTTTCGGGCATTAATCCTTCCTTTTTTGTTATTATTTTATTTATGTGATCAACAATAATTGCAACTTGCTTTTCAACTGTCAAATTTGATGTATCAATCTCAATCGCATCGTTCGCTTTTTTAAGCGGCGATTTTGATCTTGTTGAATCTTTTTCATCACGCAATTTCAAATCAGTTATCAATTCATCAATTGATTTCTCCTCACCGATAGCTTGTATGTCCTTTTGTCTTCGTTTCGCTCGGGATTGATAATCAGCCGTAATATAAAACTTTGCATCGGCTTTCGGAAAAACAACAGTTCCAATGTCTCTTCCCTCCATTATACAATCAGTGTTTTTACCTAATTGTTTCTGGATTTTAACCATCTTTTCGCGCACTATCGGAACTGCACTAACAGCACTCACTTTAGATGTTACTTCTGCGGATCTAATCGCTTTAGCGATATTTTTTCCATCCATTTTCAAAACAGTCTTGCTACCCTTGTGTTCTATTTT
Organism: bacterium; assembly: GCA_030606865.1. GTDB lineage: Bacteria > Fidelibacterota > Marinisomatia > Marinisomatales > JAHJCW01 > JAHJCW01. Next base: position 26,469 of record JAUWFQ010000010.1, on the reverse strand, counting down.
CAGCTTAAGGTTTTCTAGCAGATCAGCAAGTTCGGTTTCATTTTCTATATCTATATTCTTTTGAATGACAGCCAAAGTAACCGCTCTGTACATTGCTCCGGTATCGAAATAGGCAAAACCCAATTCTTTGGCAACATTTTTAGCAGTTGTACTTTTTCCGCTAGCAGCAGGACCATCTATTGCAATAATCATTGTTTTCACTTCTCAATTAGCCTATAAAGTTAAGTTTATAAATAGACAACTACAATTTAAAATATGTAGTCGAAAACTGTTAATTTTATAGCATATTTCAACTATAGCGGATTTAACTATTTTTATTGCTGAATTTTGATTATTCACTTATTCTGTAATTTTTTTATTTCTTCATCCCGAAGCCCTCGCCATTGTCCCGGCTCCAGATTACCTAATTTTAACGTTCCATATTGAGACCTGTGTAGCGAGTATACTTCTTTATTGAGGAAGTAAAGGATACGGCGCACTTCCCTTTTCTTTCCTTGTCGTAAGCAAATTATTATAATTGAACGTGTTTTACGAGAAATTTGCTCTACAATCTCACCTCTACCAAATTCACCCTCACCAATAAAAATACCTTTTTTGACTTTAGCAATATCTTTTGAATTTAATTTTCCTTCGATTTCAGCTTTATAATAACGAGGAATTCGATTTTTGGGGTGCATTAAGTAATTTGCTAACTCTCCATTATCCGTAATTAAAATTAAACCTGTAGTATCCTTGTCTAACCTGCCTATTGGAAATAATCTTCTATTTGACGGTATAAAGTCTAGAACAGTTTTTCGTCCGTGAGTATCGCGCGCAGTAGTTATTACATTCTTTGGTTTATTTAGCATATAGACTACTGTTTTCTCTTGCAGTGTAAGTACTTTTCCATCGAATGTGATTTTGTCATTTTCTTGCACTTGATAGGCCGGATCAGTCGTAACCTGACTGTTTACCGTAACAGTACCTTCCTGAATCAAACGATCGGATTCACGTCTTGAGGCAACGCCGGATTTGGCTAAATATTTATTCAAACGCATCGGTTTGATTCTCTTGATGAGATTCGGATTTTTCTAAATCGGCAAGTTCAGATAATTTAGGCATTTCAGATAAGTTACTCAATCCAAAATACTCAAGATATTTTTCGGTAGTATTATAAAGTAACGGACGTCCAGGACCTGAATCTCTACCCTTAATTTTGATTAAATTTTTTGATAATAATGTTCTAAGTACACCGCTCGAATCGACACCACGTATTGATTCGATTTCAAATCGGTTTACCGGTTGTCGATAAGCTACAATTGCCAGAGTTTCTAACGATGCATTTGTTAGCGCTAATCGACCGCTTTTCTTTAGCAATCTCCTTATGAACACCTCATATTCCGAGCGCGAAACAAGCTGATAACCTGAGGCAACTTGTACAATAGTAAAAGCATTATCATTTTTATTATACTGATTCCTTAAATCTTCAATAATATTTTCCAAACTTGTCAATTCAGGATCAATTAAATCCATTTCAAATATTGAATTTAATTGTGCTTGGGTAAGTGGTTCGGGTGATGCAAAAAGTAATGCTTCCACAATTTGATTAATTTCCTTCCTGTCCATAGTTAGGCTTTTTTACCTTTAATTTGTATTTCAAGTTCACCAAATAATTTTCGCTGAACAATAATGATTTCTTCACTTCTTATCATTTCTAAAATAGCCAAAAAAGTAACTATTACTTCGATCTTTGTTTCCAATTTTGTTAGTAATACTGAAAATTTTAAAAAACCCTTTTCATCTAAGTTTGCCAGAATAATTGCTTTTTGATCATCCAAACTGATGTCTTCACGTTGTAATTCATAGCGTGAAATAATCGGTTTATTTTCCATCGCAACTTTAAAATAATGTGCAATATCATAGAGGGAAACCTGACGTAAATAAACACCGGGGTCTTCTTCTCCGGCAGGAACAGGTGCTTCATACCCACGTGAAAAATAATGACTACGTTCTTCCGCTAAATTTTCTAATTGTTGTGCAAGTTCTTTGTACCGCCGATATTCCAATAATTGCCGAACCAAAGGTGAACGAGGATCCTCAATATCTTCGTCCATTTGCGGACGCGGCAATAACATTTTGGATTTAATTCTCATCAATGTTGCAGCCATTTCGATGAATTCACCGGCAACTCCGATATTTATTTGCTGCATTTGATCAAGTGTGCTAAGGTATTCCTTTGTAATACGCGAAATTGGAATATCATAAATATCAATTTCATCACGACGGATGAAAAAAAGAAGTAAATCTAGTGGACCATCAAAATTTTCAAGATGAACTTTATACATTAATTAGCGTAGTTGAGTCCCATCGCAGTGCGCGCTTTTGTTAAATATTTATCCGCCATATGAGATGCCTTATCGGCGCCTTCTTTTAGTACTTTTAATACATAATCTTTATGGTTTTCAAGATATTTACGTTTTTCACAATAAGGTTGAAAAAAATCAATATTTTTATCAAATAACTCCTTTTTTATATCGCCATAACGTAATCCGGGATTATCAAATCGCGATTCCAATTCCTTTTTCTCATCTTTATTAAGAAATAAAGAATAAATCTGAAAAAGCGGTGTATTTTTATCTTTGGGTTGATTAATCGGTGTGGAATCTGTCGTAATGGACATAATTTTCTTGCGGATTATTTTCTCATCAGCAAATATTGGAATATCATTTCCGTAAGACTTACTCATTTTCTGTCCATCGATACCTGGAATTAGTTGCAAAAATTTATTGATATCGGCATCCGGTATTACAAAAACATCGCCATAAATTTTATTGAAACGCTGTGCAATATCTCGTGTCATTTCCAAATGCTGTTTTTGATCTTTACCAACCGGGACTATATCTCCGCCAAAACATAAGATGTCGGCTGCCATTAAAATCGGATAGCTAAACAATCCTACGTTTGGAGAAATACCTCGTGAGGTTTTATCTTTATAGGAAGTTGCCCTTTCTAACAAGCCCATTCCTGTTACTGTTGAAAGCAGCCAAGTCAATTCAGTTACTTGCGGCACATCGCTTTGTATCCAAAATATTGACTTATTCGGATCCAATCCTAGTGCTAAAAAATCCATCGCTGCATTCAGCGTACTTGTTTCTAATCGCTTGCGGTCATTTATGGTAGTCAATGCATGATAATCAACAATAAAACAATATAACTCGTTTTGTTTCTGATATTGTATCATTCGAGACATCATACCAAAATAATTTCCGATATGAAGCTGACCTGATGGCTGAATTCCACTTAATACTCGTTTCATAAATAATTCACCTTAATTCAACGATTCCATAAATAGAAATGGTCGCCAATCTGTTTGCTTAATTCCTACAAATTGTTGAAAATAATGTATTCGGTTGTGACGTACCGGTTTTTTAATCAATGCCATTCCCATTTCTTCCGGAGTCCGATTTCCTTTGACAATATTACAGTGAGCACAGGCGGTTACCAAGTTTTCCCATGTATCGCCTCCATTGCGTTCCTTGGGAATTATATGATCAATAGTATGCGGACCGGTTTTATTACCACAATATTGACAAGTATAATTATCCCTGTGAAATATATTCCTTCTGCTTAAGATCAATTCCATACTATTGTGATGTATAAAATCTTTTAGCTTTATAACGCTCGGTATTTTTAAAGTTACCGATGGTGAATGAACCTCATCATTATATTTTATCAGAATATCAACCTTTTCCAAGTAGTATAGACATATCGCCCTGCGGGCAGAACAGATTTCTAACGGAGCGTAATTGGTATTCAATACCAAAACCGCTCTATTTAATAAACTACCGTTTTTTGATATGTTATGTGTACTCATAATATTAATCGTAAAACGTATTATCTCCAATAACCATTCTACCGGTCAATTACATCAGCAATGCTGAATGCATGGAAAAATAAGTTGCGTAAATTACGATTGAATTTGGGATTTTTTTCATCAATACTTTCTTCCTGAACAAAGCCGCGCGCATTGATAAAATTCAAACCTCCCGTTGATATGGCAACATGTGTCACTTTATCATTTTCCATAAAAAATAATAGATCACCTACTTTAATTTTATCTTCAGCAATCTTATTTTTCCTTAACAATTCTTCTTGTTGATAGGCATCTCGTGGTAATTCTATTCCAAATGATTTATAAACCGTCTGTACAAAACCTGAGCAATCTATTCCGTAGGGTGTTTTTCCTCCCCATATATATGGAGTTCCTAAAAATCGGCGTGCGGTTTTAATAATTTCTTCCCTGCTTGTTTGCTTTCTATTTACTCCAAAATTATTATGACTAAATCCTTTTCGTCCATCCGGTAATATTATTTTGAAACCATCGTGTTTCTCTTCAGTAACTACTTGGCTACCAAATACCAAGTGACTAACCATTTTTTCCTTATCGGGTGATATAATCGTACCAAACATATCTTTTAAAACCAATGTCGGTTCATACTTAGTTTTGCTTTCTACTCCGTGGAAGTAATAAATCCATCCTTCATATCCATCCCATTGTCTTATTAGAAACCACTTATCTTTTTTATCTAATATTTGACAAGATTCCCCCATTAGCGCTTGGGTTACAACCGCAGATTTATGCGATACTTCTTTGTAAACGTTGGCAACCGCTGTATTTATAATAAAATATGACATAATTTTAGTAGAGAATTTAAACCACGAATTGCACGAATTATCACTAATTTTTATATTTGCCACCAACCTACGCCAAGGCTACGGTAGGCAAACAGAGAACACAGAAAAAAAAATAATAATTATAATCAAAGAGAAATTTTAAATGTTGAATTTTGAATGCTAAATTATTTTTGTGTTATTATTATTCGTCATGAAATACCTTGATTTAATAACCGAGCTATCTAATTTTTATATAATTGATTTCATTATATTTAAAAAATACTGGATTTCGAGTATTTACATTCTAATATTAATAAATTAACTTTTAATTAATTTTCATTAGGATATTTAAATATGAAATATTTCTTTCTCATACTATGTTTAGTTCTATCTTATCTTATTTTTTCCTGTAAATCCCCAACTAAAAATAACGATGATCCTCCCCCCACTAATGATACAATTCCCTCAACAATGCCTCAACAACACATCCCTTGGCCCAGTTTAGCTGATTCTCCCTGGCCAATGTACAGGCATGATCCGCAAGGGACAGGTAGGTCACAATATCCCGGTCCACAATTAGGGCAATTAAAATGGAAAATGCCCGCACCGGGCGTTAGTTCTGGAAATGGCTTTACATCAACAGTAATAGGTCCCGATGGAACTCTATATATTCCGTCATCATACGAACAACATGAAGGATTCGGACAGGTTTGGAATTTCTATGCAATAAATCCAAATGGAACAATTAAATGGACATGGTTTGATTCACTCGATATACATATTAATAATGAAATTGAGCGAACTCCTTTAGTGACTGCTGATGGAACAATCATCCTTTGCAGCATGGGCAGACCTGAGAGCTACGTCTACGCTTTAAATCCTGATGGAACATTAAAATGGAAATACTATATCGATAGCCAACCATCAGACCCTAATATAGGACTGGATGGCACAATATACTTTACAACTGTTAATGGGCTATATGCTTTATCAACAGATGGACAGCTATTATGGGAACTAAGCACAAGTAATGAGTTCGGACCTTCATCAAGTAGTGGTATGGCTATTTCAGTCGACGGTCAAACACTCTATGTCGGTGGTTGGTATGAACATGATATATTATATAGTGTATCAATTGAGGGAGAAGTTAAATGGTCCTTTGATGATGGTGATACTTCTCACTATAATGCTTTAGGCTACATGCCAATGGTTGATAATCAGAACAATGTTTATATTATTACAGGACAGGGTCTTTTTTCCATTTCACCTGAAGGAAAAGAGCGCTGGAGATATGATGATACCTATTCCGGTGAACAAGTAGTTATGGATACTAAAGGTCATTTATACATTTATAATTTATATAAGATAACTGCTTTGGACTATGCCGGACAAGAGCTGTGGAACATCGGTCACGGCTATGTACAACCTGGCTTTGTAATGGATAAAAATGGGACAATCTATACAATTGAGAACGATGGTGTATCAGCAGTCTCTTCCCAGGATGGGTCATTAACATGGAAACTAAATCTTGACATTCCTACAAGTTGGTATACTCCAACCCTTGGAAATGGAATGCTTTACATGGGAGTTGCTGGAGGTGAAAGAAGCAAATTCGTTTATGCTATTGAATAATAAAAAAAGGAGTCTATATGTATAAAACTAACATCAAATATGCATTGTCTTTTATTTACCTAATAGGATTTGTTTCATACGTCCTAGGCCAAGACAGAACCCAGCCATACGAATATTTTTTCCAGACAGAAAATGTCCCAGATGTAACTACTGTAACTATAAAAATCGAAAATACTAATAGCCCCAGATGGGATGAGGATTATTATCTTGCTTCGGGAACAGAAACAGTATATAGATACATTACCGGTAATCATAATAATTGTCCTGGACCTCCAAATCCATATGCTATTGATCAAGGCGGTGGTGAATATCCATCAATTGGATATGCTAACATAAAATAGAAGTAACTAACGGCGGTCAAAATGCATATTTTTATATTGAGTCTGTAGGACAATCATTTAATGGTGATCAATTTTTCAAATATGACTGGGAGTTCGATCAATTTTACAGGGGAGGTAATTGTGGAATATATGGAACTACACCTATTAGTAATGGTTCCACAATCATAATAAATGCAGATGATGGTAGTGGAAATTTATATTTTCAACCTACAACCCCCACAAATCTGACTGTTGTTTCAAGTAATGGACATCCATACTTATCTTGGACGGCGAGCAAGCCAACTTTTTCGGATATAACATATAAAATTGAAAGAAAACGAGCTGGAGGCAATTGGTCCCAAATCGCGAGTGGTGTCACTTCAACAAACTATACAGATTATACTATTGATACAATAACAGCTAAAAACCGGATAAGATGGTATTACCGTGTTAGAGCCTATACTTCTAAGAACTCCCCCAGTTACTCAAATGAAGATAGCATCCTAGGCGTTTTAGAACTGAGGGGTGCTCATTCTGGCACTCCAGCAACTAGTATAAAGATAAAAGAAGATATTGCTAATGATTATTCTATTAGAGGATTCCCAAATCCATTCAATCCAATAATAACAATTCAATATGGCGTTCCTGAAAAAAGCACTATTAATATAGATATTTATAATATTGAAGGAAGATTAATAAAAACCTTAACCCAAGGAGAACTGAATCCGGGCATATATAAAATAACCTGGGATGCGTCTGATATGCCGTCAGGAATGTATTTAGCAAAATTAATTAGTACAACAGGTATTGAATTATCAGCGAAAATACTATTGAGTAAATAATATTTTTATACTTTAAAGACTAAAGACTTTACAAAAACCAAAACCCGTAAAATGTTGTTGTTGAGGTAATGTTAACCACGAATTTCACAAATATTCACTAATCTTTAAAAACATTCAAAACTCAACATTCAAAATTTAAAATTTCTTCACGTCTTCGTGGTTGAACTACAATTAAATCACTTTGAATAATTCAATAATTCAACATAAACTCAGTCGGTTATTTTAAATCATTAAAGGTTGTTTGTGGTAGGGAAGTCCGTGCAAATCGGATACAGTTCCCGCTACTGTAATCGCCTGCCCGCCAAATAGATATTATCGATGGCGGGCAAGATGCATCCAAAATGCCATTGCCCCGACATGTCGGGGTGAGAAGGCGGATGTAATCGTTAAAGCGTAAGTCAGGAAACCTACACAGCAGCCCATTATTAACGTACTTACGGGTCATGAGTCGTGATAAAATCCGATTAGCAAGCGCTAATCAATTCACGGCAAACCCCAAAATAAATGGAGGTTTGTTATGTTCAAACAAGGAATACTAGTTCTATTATTTGTCGCATTTGCGATGGCAGATACACCAATCACAGGTCAGGTCTTTTCAGCAAACGGAAACCCCTTGGCTTATGCCGTCATTGTCGACAACACAGGTCAAAATTGGGTAATTGCCGATGAAAATGGTCAATTCAATTATCATTTTTCCACTGATATCGGTGATACATTAAGCGTTTCACGCTACGGTTATCAAGCTGATAATTTGATTGTTTCTAATAAATCATTTTATACATTATCGCTTATGCCCCAACCTATTCAACAAGAAGACGTAACCGTCTCAGGAGAAAAACAAAATTTCCATGGACAAATTATCAATACTTATCGAAAAAATATTGGAAATGATAATCCGCAAAACGTATATCAACAAATTCCCGGAATTACAATTCGATCTTATGGAGGCAAGGCAGGCATTACAACCATAAGCACTAATGGGAGTCCGGCTGTTAATACAAAAATATTATTAGATGATATTGATTTAACGAGCGTTCAAAACGGTGGAACCGACCTGTCACAAATACCGGAACCTTTTATTAGTCAAATAACTGTAGCTAACTCTCCGGGGATATTCTATGGCTCCGGAGCAGTTGATGGTGTATTGAGAATTTCTCCACAAAATCAACAAACCTATTTTTCCGCATCTTCCGGCAGCTTTGGTTTCGGTTCATTCTCAGGCAATATTAGCAAGAATTGGAGCAAGTGGTCGGCAAATTTATCTGCCGGTTATTTAAAAGATGATGGAAATTTTAAATACTCAGTTGAAGATTCCAGTGTTACAAGATCAAATAATGATTTTGAAAGAAAATTTGTTGCACTTCGAGCAACCGGAAGATTATCAGAAAAATCCAATCTAAGCGCGATGCTATTAGAATCACAACAAAAACGTGGAGTGGCAGGTTCCCTTGATTGGGCATCGCCTGAAGCAAGGCGTGATGATAATTTACAACTTGGCGCACTGACATATAATCAACTGCATACAAGCGGTTATTCAAAAGTTCAACTCAGTTATCGCAGAAGTTTGGAAAACTACAATGATCCAAATCCTTGGTGGCCTATAAAAAGTGAGCATGATGTACGTGGAACTGCTTTAAAAATCCAACATCATCGCAATATTTGGAATGATATTACCGGTACATTTTTATATGAAGGAAAATTGGAAGAATTAGAAAGTACAGATGTTGGTGATCGGCAGCGAAAAACTAATTCAATAGCTTCGATCATCACAATTCCTATTTGGGATAATTTTAATATTATTCCCGCTCTGCGATTAGACCGTGCCGGAAGTAATCGGTTTCAACCAACTGTAGATGTACGTTTAACATATAACAATTTAAAAGGAACAGAAATTGAATATCATTATGGTACTGGATTCCGTTACCCTACTTTTAATGATTTATATTGGCAACCTGGCGGAAATCCCGATTTAGATCCTGAGAAATCTCGGTATCAAATAATAAAATATAAATTATATTTGAATGACAATTATTTAAATAATATATATTTCAATATCGGAAATAGATATACTGATGAACTCATACAATGGGTACCAATTGATGAATCATTTTATATTTGGCAACCACAAAATATTGCAAGTTCGCATAGGACAAATTTTACAATTGGAAGTCAAATTAATTTAGAAAATTTACCATTGCAAATCGCTATGCATGCGACATATCAAAAAACTAAAGATATTGATTTGGATAAACCATTATTATACGCACCGGAATTGATCGGATATGCGGGAGTAGTTTATTCTTCATCCGTTATCCAAATATCCTTAAATGCACATTATACCGGTGAAAGAATTTCATCTTACGGGCACCCCGATGATGAATTACTTCCATCATATATTCAAACCAATGCTACACTTCAATATCAATTACCAATATTTGGAAATCAATTATCTCTAATGCTTCATATTGACAATATTCTAGATAAACAATTTGAAACAATAAATGGTTACCCGGAACCCGGCAGTGCTATCAGATTAGGATTGAAATATAATTTATCTGGTAAATGATTTTACTTAGTTGAAGAAACCGAATTTCTTAGATTTGGGTTGTAATTATGCAGCCCAAATCTAACATAGCAGCATTTTTTGACTTTGATGAAACACTAGTTAGCGTCAATAGCAGTAAGATTGGTTTTAAATGGTTGTATGAACATGGAATGCTATCCAAGATATTCATTTTAAAGGTAATGATTGCAGTTTTTTTAAATCGTAGGAATATCATCTCTGAAAAACGAATGGCAGATATAATGATATCTTTTTACAAAAACAGAAAACTTGCTGATTTTAAGGCAGGTGCAGATGAATTTTATTTTGATTATTTAAAACCGCATTTAGCACCAAGGGTCATAGATAAATTAGGATTTCATAAGAAAAAAGGGCATATTCTCGTAATCGTTTCCGGTTCAATACGCTACTATTTAGAACCTGCTGCTAAAGACCTTGGTATTCAACATTTAGTTTGTACTGACTTAGAGGAAAATTCTCACGGATTACTTACTGGCAAGGCTATCGGACAAGTTTGTATAGGTAATTACAAAAAAGAGCTAACCTTAAAATTAGTAGATGAACTTAATATTGATTTGGAAAATTCCTATGCTTATGGTGATAATCAAGCAGATATACCTTTGCTAAAAATGGTTGGCAATCCTGTTGTCGTAGAGCCTACTCCAACATTAAAAAAAGTCGCTCAAAAATATAATTGGCCGATTCTAAATTATAATTAGATCGGATATATAAAATTTAAAATCTATTGTGGTTTCCTAAATAATAGGTAAGTCCATGGAAACATTACACGTATTATAGTCCTAAGCCAATAATATGGCCATAGAAATCCGGCATGTCGCTTGGTAAAAATCATCCATTCTTTTGCCGGAGGTACACCTTGCGGTGTATTCATTTTCTTTATACGTTCTTTTAAACTCAGACTTGTATCAAATATTGTACCGTCAATTGAATTTGAAGAACATGTTCCAATAACTCCCGGTGCCACCCACGACTCAAATCCTGCATATTTTGCACGCAATCCATAGTCAATATCTCCCCCATGCTGTTTACTGAATTCCTGACTAATATTGCCAATTTTCTGCATAATTATACGTGGGATCAACACCACATTTCCATTAAAAGTATCACAATGCTGAGGTTCTGTACTATTCTCTAGTTGTATAAATTTAAGCGGTTGTAATTTACTTTTTATATTTCTACCACCATAATTTACTTTTTTGGTATAAGTATCCACAATTGTACCGGTTACGATTACATCACCTCCCTTTTTTTGCTTAACACTATTTGATGTCTTAAGTAATATTATTAATGCATCAGCGAATAAAAAAGTATCATCGTTTAACCAAAGGTAGTAGTCATAGTCACTTTTTTTTGCGACGGAAAAGGCATATCGCATTCCGCCATTCCAATAGAGTGTTCCGTCACCTTGTAAAACATTCACTTGCGGAAAGTTTTTCTTAACTGCTTCGCCAGTACCATCTGTACTACCATCATCTACCAAATAAACATCTAGATCTACATCACTGATTCCATCTTGATTCATCAAATTCTTAAGGCAAGTAAGCGTTTTTTCCTTGCGATTATGACAAGTTAGAATTGTAGCGATAGATGCTTTTGTATTGTTCATTTAATATTAATTATCGAAATCCCAAATAATATGAAATGTAACAAAGCGACTCATGGGTGGAAAATTATAGCTATTTGTAATTAATAAATAATTATCATTCAGATTTGGAAATAATTGATTTGTAACCGATTTAGCAGTTTGTAAAATATTATTTACTTTCCACATTATTGTCATGTTAGATATTTTTGCTGATAATTCCAAATTGAATACCCAATAGTCAGGCAATGCAAATCTTGTATTATCAGTGATGTATGGTCCATAATGAAATCCATCGTACCGTAAATTTTGATGATGATTGAAATATGCATCGCCCCACAAACGGAACTTTGCTAAAAGATTGTTTTTAAATAACTTTTCAGTTATAGTTAAACCGATTTTCGCTCTATCTCCAATACCATCGCTATACAAATTATTTTCAAATGTGTGACGATATAACAGATCAATATTCCAGCCCCTAATAATCGGTATCTGTGTGGCTATTGAACCACTAAACAAATTATTTGAAATATCGATTAGTTCATCATTAATATAATATTTGTGAACTGAATTATTATTTTTATTGTAAGAATAATCAATACTAATATTTATCGGTATGCTTTTCCAATTTATTTGTGCATCAGTATGAGCAGTAAGCCACTGCTCAAAAAAGTTTTCATCTGTTTCATTCCATAAAAATAGATGTTTTGGAACAGCTTCATATCTCAAATTTGATTGCCATTTTACTGTTCTTCCTTTTACTGAACAAGCAAATATATTAAAGTATGGAACCAGTTCTTTATTAGCAATAGTCGTCCCAAACTTTATTCCCACAGATTGTTTTTCCCAACCAGCATATATTGTAGACCAAAATCTATCTTTCTTAGTGGAATCAACTAAAGATAATCCCTGATTATCTAACTCTATTCCGAGTTTAAGTAAAGCTGAATTTGTAATCTTCTTACTAATAAACTGATTCAGATGAAAACGATTTAGATATACCTTAACACTGTCAAAATCCATACTATAATATTGTTGAAATAATGTTCCATGAATTTTATACTGCCAAGCATTAAAATCCTTGGAATAGCCAATTCCGGCAGAGACATTTTTCTCTTTATGAATGAAATCGGCAGGATCCCCCAATTTTAATCTGCTATCTGTAATAAAATATCCGATTGAAATATCTAATAATTCATCTTTGTTTTTTGAAGAATAATCTATTCGGTATGATTGTTGCAGAGGATTATTACCTCCTTGCGGATCTGTATATTGACCGTAAGGACCTTTATAAGTTCTTTTAAATCCACTTAAAAATATTATCCGACCTTTTTCCGAAAATTCAGCATCTATTTCTAACTGATCATATGAAAAATCACCACGATAATAATCGATTCTACTTTTTATCTGCGATGAATCGGTGAAAGAATGCAAACTATTGTACAAATCACCTGTATTTGATAATATAAAATTATTTTTATATGATGAACCAAAACGAGTTGGATAGTTAGCAAAAGTACCATCAATTAACAAAACTCCTAATGCCCAATCCTGATTCCACATTAACCTACTATTATTGGTAATAACGCCATATTGTCCGCTCCAATCATAAGGGATATCATCACTTTGCCCGAATACCAATGATATGAATATTACAATAATTATAAAATATTTATTCATGCTAAATGTTTTACAACACGCGGTACTCCAATCGCAAAAACAAATGCATTGGATAATTGATGTAAAATTGTAAATCCTATCCCTGAAATATAAATTCCGATAGTCTGTGGTAAGTCAAATCCTACACTAATAGGATAACTCAGTGTTGTCAAGGAATCAAATATAAATGTCAAGATGAAACCGGTGATTGCTAAACCCGCAATGCCTTTTCTAGAGAACTCTTGTTTAAAAAACACCGGACGCAGTATTCCCCCCGCTGCTCCGATAGTTATCATCGAAAATACTTGTGATAATAATAATGGTGGAAAAACAAGCCCTGAACCAAAAGGATTTAAGACAGAAAATATTAATTCCGCTGTTCCACCGACTAACACTCCCCAACCGATCCCAAGTGTTAGACCAGCTAAAAAAACAATTACAGTTATTAACTCAATATTAGGAACCATTATTAATGAAAATCCCAAACCAATCGCCAGAGCCGTAAAAATTGAAGCACGTACTAATTTATTTAGATCCATCGTCCTCAATTGCCTGTTTATCTTTCAAGATTGGGATACGAAAATAATTACGCCGGGAAGTCCATTTCCCTTCCTCAACATCCTCAACAATTGCTTTTTCCATCAAATTCATTTTTGCATCCATATTATCAATTAAATGTAAAAGTAGAGCTTCCCTTAGTTTAGGTTTTTTGGGACTTTGCCATTCATATTGTCCTTGGTGTGATAAAATTAAATGTTCCACTTTTTGCAATAAATCAGGAGGAAAATCTTTAATTTTATTCGCCGCTTTAATAGCGATATCTCTTCCTAAAACTATGTGTCCGATCAAATTACCTTCATCTGAATATGATGCTTCTAATTCCGATGTGATTTCCTTCACTTTACCGATATCATGCAAAAATATACCGGTCATTAGTAAGTCGGTATCTACTCTATAATGTTTTGCTAAAGATATCCCTAATTTTGCCATTGATAAAGTATGTTCCAGCAAACCGGAGCGATAATTATGATGCATAATAACAGAAGCGGGGTGTGTTAATAACTTATTTTTATATTCCTTATAAATTGATGTAACAAGCATTTTTAAATATTTATTATTGATCTTTTTTATATAAGATGTCAATTCTTTCCACATCTGTTTCACATCGCTTTTTGCGGAAGGTACTATTAAAGCCGGATCATATCCGTAGCGTCCATAAGATTGTACTGTTGCTACATTAATTTTTTTTATGTTGAGCTGCAACTTATCAAGATAAACATCAACCTGTCCGGCAACAACAACAGCGTCACCGGCAGAAAACTTATCATTATACTCACTTACCTCTTTCCATAACTTGGCAGTTATTTGTCCGGTTCTATCTCGTAATACCAAATCTAAATACAAATCGCCACTGCGTGTATTTCTTAGGTGTTTTTCCGCACAAAGGAAAAACCCTCGAATATCAGCGCCTTCTTTGAACTCATTGATTTGAGTTATGGCTTTCATATATTTTTTATTCCAATGGTAATTGTTGTCTGAATTTATAATTAATTTATATGAATATTATAGCTTCAATTATTTAAATTTATTTATGGAAAACGGAATCACAATCGAGCAAGTATCATATAAAAATGCCGAACAAGCCCGTATTTTAAAAGCATGCTTGGAAATTTGGTTTAAAAATCCAAAAGATTTAAATCTCACGGCTCCGAAAATGACATATCCTTTTCATTTTAATAGATGGATTGCTGATTCATACTCCAAAGACAACACACTTACATATATCTTGAAAAAAGACAAATGGATTATTGGATATATGAGTTTACAACTTCAACCAAAAAAGGATTTCATTCACCTATTTCATGTATTTATAGATCGATCTTTTAGAGGAAAAGGATTTAGCAAACTGCTCACTCAAAAAGCAATTTCGTATGCTGAAGAAGAAAATATTCCTGCAATCACTCTATTTGTCAATCCAAATAACCAGTTAGCAATTAATTTATATGAATTATTTGGATTTAAAAAAATTGGTTTTAGTAAAACCGGCAGTTTGAAGATGAAATTGGAGTTATAACTATAAACCATAAATTCCACGAATATACACGAATTCCTTTGTGAAACTTTGTGAAATAATTTTCAGTGATTTATTTTTTTTCACGTTTAGGGTTTGCGGGAAACCATCCCTTTTCAACCCTTTTTTCCTGTTCAAACAATTCCCCAATTGACCAAAGCGCAGAAAAACCGAAAACCCCCAGTATGGCTGAAAATAAAATCCTTTCAAAGAAAACTGATAATACCATTGCAATGATTCCAATCAATAAGAAAACCGGCCAAATACCTTTGCTAAAATGATATTCAACTTTAATTACCAGTGGGTGAAAAGCACCGATGATGATAAAGGTGATAACGCCTAATATGAGTCCAGTAATATTTAACTCCATCTAATTGTTTCTCTCCATTTTAATTATTTATATGCTCATTTAAAGGGCTGTGCAAACCGACATACTTTGCACAGCCCTTTTTATTAATTAAGCATATTCCCTATTTTTATTCCGAAATAACAATAACACCTTCCAATAAATTATTTATTTTCCATAACCTTAATGTTTTATATCAATCACCATTCCACCATAAAACATTGTTCCGTAAACAGGGGCATACATAAACGCTGCATCGTCAGTATATTTTTCAGGCTGTACATAATCAAAAATATTATTTACCCCTGCATACAATTTAAACATGTTCCATTTTCTTGAAATCCTTGCATTAAAAAGCATAAAAGGGTCTGTCTCTTTTATCTTGGTTTGGTCACCAATTTCAGGGTCAATTTCTTCGTTAAAATAGTCTATATACATTTCCCCCTGATAATTACCTGTTAATACAAAACTCCAATCTTTAGGTGTGTATTCTATTTTTAAATTACCTGTTGTTGCAGGGAAGCGTGAAATATATTTGCTAACATTTGCGTAAGGTGTGCCTTCCCAATCTCCACGTACATTATCATATTCACCCTGGTTGTATGTAAAATCAACATTTAGACCTAAATCTTTAAGTAAAAATGCCGTTACCGATATTTCTATTCCCTGCACAAAAGCATTATCAATATTTTCCCATTGGTAATCATAACCTAAAGCAGCCACATCCGTTCCTGCATCGGTAAAACCGATTTTATCTTTTAAATCTGTTCGAAACAAATTAGTGCTTACCTTGATTTTTCTGCCATAATAGTCGGCAGATAAATTATAACTTACCGATGTTTCAGGTTTTAGTGCAGAAAATTTCCAAACCCTAGGTGAGCCGCTGCATAAATGCAGGTCTTCTGAAAACCCGTAAGGAGCACGGAAACCTGTTCCTGCATTTGCCCTTAACGTGATTCTCTCCGAGACTTCGTGTTTAAGAGCAACTCTTGGGCTTATACTGGTTTCTTCAAATTTTGTTTTTGGAAATAATGTGGTTTCAAAAACCTGGCGGTCTGCTTTATATTCTTCTTCTGAACTATGTACATCCAAACGTACACCCGAAACAACCGCAAATTTTTCAGTTACAGACCATTCGTCCTGCATAAAGACACCAAATTCTGTCGCAGACTTTTTGCTTATTGACCTGTAAGATTCACCAAAATAATCGCTTTCTTCATCAACAACCACGTACATACCCGATTCCTCAAGGTTATTATAATAGGGTTGTGCGCCAATGAGTAAATGGTGGTTTTTCAAGCCAATCCCATAAGTTAATGTTGAAGTCAAAGAATTTTCATTTGCAAGATATGGCCTCATGTTCCTTAAATCAGGTACATTGTCGTCATGTGTGGCCATATAGTCACCTAAATAAGAATCATTAGTAGCATCCCTATTGTGATTTATATAAGCCAAAGTAAAATTTATATCAGAATTGTTTTTGAATTTTTTACTATAAGACAGTTCTGATTCGTACCTGCTGGTTGTTATACTTTCTGTACCATCGGTAAGGGGGTTTTTATAATAATCATCATCCATTAGGCCTCCCTGCCGTTTTTCATATAAATACCTGCCTTTTAATACAAGTTTATCATTTTTAAAAAAAGCATCATTTATATATAATCCAAATCCGGCATTATTAAGATTTGATTCAACCCTGTCAGAAACCCCATCTTTCTTTTTCACTTTATCAAGAATCATTCCGTTAGAGGTTTCATCAATTGCATCGCCGGTAAGTTTCTGGGCAAATATATTCAATCCTATATTTCCCTTCTCGTTCCTAATTGATGACGAAATATCATATTTATTCGTAGTATAATTACCAAACTGCAAGCCCACCCTGGTAGATGGTTCAAAGGATGGTTCTTTAGTAATAATGTTTATTGCACCTGCCACAGCGCTACTTCCATAAAGAGCTGAACCGGCACCTTTTACTATCTCAATCCTGTCGATGTTTATTGTACCTATTTGTTGTAATCCATAAACACCTGCCAGTCCGGAATACATTGGCTGCCCATTTATTAATACCTGAGTATGCTCGGCGCCTAATCCCTGCATCCTTATCATGGCAAAATTACAAAATTGACATTGTTGCTCTACTCTTATGCCAGGAGTGTTTTCTAATACTTGGTAAAGATTACACGCATTTTTTGTTTCTATTTCTCTTGCAGTAATAACTTCTGTTCTTATCGGGACATCTTTTATATAATGGTTTGTTCTTGTTCCTGTAACTACAACCTGTTCCAGATCCAAAACATCTTGTTCCAATTCAAAATATAGTACTGTTGCTTTACCTTTTTCCATTATAACCTCTTTTTCCTGTGTTGTATAACCCATTACACTGGCTATAATGATATTTTTCCCTATTGGTAAGTTTGCAAGTTTAAAATGTCCTGTTGCATCTGTTGTGGTTCCAATATATGTGCCTTTTACTATAATATTTGCAAAAGGTATATGTTCTACGCTTGATTTTATTTTTACATCACCGAAAAGCATCGCATCCGTTTTTACTTTTTGGGCAAAACCTATTTGTATTATTGACAAAATGAGAATTGCCAATAAAATATTTATATTTTTCATTATTTGATCCTTTAAAAATTTTTGTTTAAAACTAATTGTCTGCCAAAGATTCCCATTGCACAAATCTTCAAATCAGAATAAAACTAAAATTCCGATAATATAGAATGATAGATTTTACAATGAGTTTATAATAAAACCGGAGGTGCTCTGCTCGTAAACAGAAATTTGTAGGTTTGGGTAAAACTATCAATATTTATGAATAAAAACCTTAATTTTTTAACAAGATTATAAAATACAAAAAGTAAAAATATAAATAGGAAAAGAAGTTTTACATTATCAAAAACAAGTAATTCGGTTTTTGTATGATGGTGTGATTTATATGGGTGTGAATCGTTAGATTTGTCATATGGATGTGCGTGAACAACTATTCTACCATCATCCATTTTATGAACATGCATAAACAAAGCATTGTTAACTATGAATATACCCATCATAACTATCAGCAAATATGATACTAACTTCATAGTTACATTATTAATTTTAGCTTTCATGAATAGAAAACAATAAATAGTCCATTTTTCATGCCAATAACAACTTATTGTATTTGTCGAGTTCTTTCATAAGACGAAATAATAACAAGTGCTATAAATATTATTGTTACCAGCAACATCTCAAACCAATACTGCAACGGATGAACCCATATCTCCTTATATATATCCCACCTGCCAAGAATTTCTACGAAATTCCAAAATATTATAACGGTTGGGATTGCATATCTAATTGCAAATCCAAGTATTTTTATTCGTATTAATTTCTTAAATAAATAAGCTGACCATAACAAAGAACCAAAAGCTATAGTATAAGTAACCGGATGTTTATCACCAAATATTGAGTTATCATAAGCTAATAAAAGGACGATATAAAATGTCCATAAAATCATCGTTAATTCAAAAGCGGTAATCATAGCAACAGATCGACTTTTTATATTTTCAGATTTCCCC
This sequence comes from bacterium, assembly GCA_030606865.1. Classification (GTDB taxonomy): domain Bacteria; phylum Fidelibacterota; class Marinisomatia; order Marinisomatales; family JAHJCW01; genus JAHJCW01. The sequence continues at coordinate 7,220 of JAUWFQ010000010.1, read as the reverse complement.
CTTTGAATCTTAAATCGTTTTTTTAACCAATTAAAAAAGTTACATCTGATATTACTATTAAGTAACAAATTGAGTAATATCACAACTAAAAATCCAATTGATGACGGTACTAATAAATACTCAGGTTTCGTTACAATTTCTGAGTTTTCTATTAATGGTTGGATATGGTATCGTTTGGCATAGTACACAAATGAAAATTCAATCCATCCAGTCCATATCGCTAATCCTGCAAAAAGACCAAAAAACGTAGCTTTAGTTTCATTTGCTGTTTTACATCCGATCAGTAAAAGGATAAAACCAATAATACCCAGAATAATGGCTGCATGATAAACATACTTGATGCCAAATAAATGTTCCATTAATATCATCGCTGCATGACCTAAAGGCATTGTTAGCAAAACAATAAAAAATGCCATAATACCGTGATAAAAGATTTTATTTTTCATTTATTTACCTTTTTGGGATGATTCCAATAATTTCGGAATAGGACAATTCTCACATTTGGGATTTTTTTCTGATTGCGACAATTGATTAATAATTATTTTTAGTACATAAACAAATGCCGCTATTCCGATTATTATTGCTAAAACTGTTTGCATTAGAATTTCCCTATTAAGGATCCAACTTGGTAAACAATAAATGATGCCAAATATGCTAAACTTGTCATATATGTGATCATAATTAATGGCCATTTCCACGAATTTGTCTCGTGCCGTACGATTGCAAAAGTAGCCATACACTGAGCTGCAAAAACATAAAATACCATTAGAGAAAGCGCTACTAAAGTTGAATAAACCGGTAATCCTGTTTTTGGATTAATATCATTTTTCATGGATTCGGATAAACTAACCACATTTTCATCATCGCCTTCAACGTTGTACAAAGTGGCTAAGGTGCTGATAACCACTTCTCTCGCAGCGAATGAGGTGATTAATCCAACACCAATTTTCCAATCGAAACCTAAAGGTTTGATAATCGGCTCAATAGCATGGCCAATTTTACCAGCGTAACTATTATGAATCGGATTTATACGATCAGAATCAGCGCCATCAGCTTTATCTGCGATCGGGAAGGATGCCAAAAACCATAATACAATTGAAACAGACAGAATTATTTTACCAGCATTGAATAAAAACAGTTTACCGCGCGTATATACCTGATGGAAAACCGATCGCATTAACGGGACTCGATAGGGAGGCAACTCCATAACAAAAGATGATCGACCTTTTGTTTTAATAAATTTGCTTAAGATTTTGGCAATTACTAAAGCTGTGAATGTACCTAAAAAATACATAAAGATTAACGTCAATCCCTGTAAATTGAATAATCCAAATACTTTACGCGCAGGAATGAAGGCACCTATCATTAGTGCATAAATAGGAAGTCTAGCACTACAACTCATCAACGGTAATACCATAATTGTTGTTAACCGTTCTTTCCAGCCGTCTATCGTTCGAGAGGCCATAACTCCCGGTATTGCACAGGCATAACCGCTCATTAACGGTAAAACCGATCTACCATGCAAACCAACTTTTGTCATAAATTTATCTAGCATAAATGCCACACGGGACATATATCCCGAATCTTCGAGCAAAGTCATAAAAAATACTAATATTAATATTTGTGGCAAAAATATTAATATTGCCCCAACCCCACCTACAACTCCTTCCACTAATAAATCACGTAAAATTCCTGCAGACATAATATCTAAAATGTAATTTCCAATTATTTCAATTCCGGCATTAATCCAATCCATTGGATAAGTTGACCATGTGAAAATTGATTGAAATATAAATACCAATAATGAAATAAAAATAATCGGACCAAAAATCCGATGTGTTAGAATCTTATCTAGTTTTTCACTACGTGATATTTTTATTAGACCTTCAATTTTTTTATTTTCAGACTGCTTTAAAAGATTATCTAACCAAGTATATCTTATAGTTGCTTCCAAAGTACGGTGGTTCAACCCCGCTTTATCAATAGCCTGAACAGCTTTTCCGCTAAGTCTCTCTATTTCGCTTACAATTTCCGTATCAAAATAATGTTCTCCACTATGTGGTGGACGATATAAATCAACTGCTGACTGTCTTGTTATTAATCGCAGAGCTTGAACTCGCGCTAAACGTGGTGTATAGTCGAATTGCTGTTGTAAAAATTTAACTAAAGGATTTAATAGTTCATGAATTTCTAAATGTGAAGAAAATAGCATTCTACTTTTACGTGGTTTACAAGTTGTAATTGAAGTTTGAATAGCATTTTTTAATCCGTCTATTCCCCAACCCTCTAAAGCAGACATCGGTACAACTGCAGATAATCCGAACTTCTCTTTTAAAACTGAATATTCCGGTAAAACCGATTTATCTTTAACACAATCCATCATATTTAGAGCTAAGATGACAGGAATTCCTAAATCTAATAATTGTGTTGTGAGATATAGATTTCTGCTTAGGTTGGTTGCATCAACTACTGAAATAATAGCAGATGGTTTATTAATACCGTGAATCCAGTCCATAAATTGCTCAGCGACAACACGCTCATCAATTGATTCCGGTGTGATACTATAGGTGCCGGGTAAATCGAGGATATAAATATCTTCATCAAAATCACTTTTTAATTTACCGGTTTTCTTTTCAACTGTAATTCCGGGATAATTAGAAACTTTCTGGTTTAAACCGGTAAGATGATTAAATACAGCTGTTTTACCACAGTTTGGATTTCCTATTAAGGCAATATATTTGTCATCCGAAAAATTAGTAACCATATTTTTTTACCTTAATATTTTTTGCATCACTCATTCTTATCGAAACGTGATAATTGCGAATTTTCAATTCTACCAGTCCTTTCCAAGGTGCATATTTCACAATTCTAATATGTATCCCCGGTACAAAACCCATTTCAACTAAGCGGCTTTGTAATTCCATTTCACCGGTAAATCCGATAATAGTGGCAATATCTCCAGGTTTAAAATCCGCTATCGAATTCATCTATTTACAATCCTTACAAATTCCAAATAATTGATGACTATGGTATAAGAGTTTAAAATTATGTTGCTTTGCTATCTTGTTTTGCAGTTCTTCAATTTCATTGTTATTAAATTCAATAATTTTATCACAGCTTGTACAAATTAAATGGTCATGATGTAAATACTTATCATTGTATTCAAATCTTGCACGTCCATCTCCAATATCGAGTTTATCTATCAAATTATTTTTTACTAACACATCTATGGTTCTGTAAACCGTCGCACGCGATATTTTTAATCCACGTTTACGAAGTGTAAATAATATTTCCTCCGCATCACGATGTTTATCAGACGAACGTAATTCGTTCCATATTTCCTGTCTTTGTTTGGTGTATCTTAAACCTTCTTTGTGAAGAGTTTCTTTGAGTACTTGCATTGTTATTTTTATTTTATTGAGATTTAGTCTCATTAAAATTAAACAGCTAAAGACAATGATTACAAGAAAAAAAGATAATAGAATCTTTTTAAATTAATATAAATAAAAAAGGACATTTAAAATGTCCCATATAATTATTTAAAATTGATGAATAATACTATTTAAGCACCATTTTTTTTAAGATTAGCATATTTTACAATTAATTTTTTCTTCAAACCATCTTTAAACACAACGCCTACACGCTGATTTTCACCCGTCCCACTAAGGGCTTTTATAACACCAACACCAAAAATGGCATGTTCAACACTGTCACCAATCTTAAAATCATCAAAAGTAGTAACGGTTCTTGTTTTACGAACTTTAATCCTACCTGGTTTTGTTTTTATAACTTTTCTAGTAAGCGCTGATGAGAACGGTATCTCTTCGAGATATTCTTCCGGAATTTCCCGTATAAATCGTGACATTAATCCAAGGTCGTAATCAGCTCCCATCCGCCTTCTGTGTGTTGCATACAAAAGATAAACACGGTTTTTTGCACGAGTTAAACCCACATAAAATAGTCGGCGTTCTTCCTCTAATTCCTTGCGATTATCTAAAGAACGATATAAAGGGAATAGTCCATCTTCCAAACCGGTTATAAATACTATTGGAAATTCCAATCCTTTGGCACTATGCAGTGTCATTAATGTTACACGATTTTCTTGATCGTTCCACGAATCTATCGCAGTTAATAACGATACTTCCTCGATAAAACCTTTCAAACCACCTTGAGGATTACGTCCGATATATGCATCCACGCTGTTAAATAATTCTCGGATATTCTGGTAACGCTCCAATTCTTCAGGATCATCAGAATTTTTATAATAATTTAAAATACCTACTTCCTCGCTTAATGCAGCGATTAACTCCCGCGCGTCAAGTTTATCTATCAAATCATGATATTTAATAATAATACTATAGAACGTTCTTAACGAATCTGCTTGCTTACCGCGAATATCCATACCGGTTGGATCAGCCAATATTTCTAAAAGTTCTTTACCGGCCTCCTCTGCCCTTTGGACGCATTTATTTACCGTTTTGATGCCAATTCCTCTTGGTGGGAAGTTTACAACTCGCCTGAGCGATACTGTATCTTTCAAATTCAGAATTAAACGCAAGTAAGCCAACATATCCTTCACTTCCTTACGTTCATAAAACCGAATACCGCCAACGATATTGTAAGGAATTCCCATACGCCTGAAACTATCTTCCAATGCACGAGATTGAGCATTCACGCGGTACAAAATAGCAAAATCACTAAAAGTACGCTTATTGAGTTTTATTTCTTTTTCTAAAGCAGAGATAACAGCGTCTGCTTCTTCTAACTCATCCATCGTTCGAATAAATCCTAATTTTTCACCTGTCCCTTGAACTGAGTATAATTTTTTTGCTGTTCGATCAACATTGTTTTTTACTACAATTGTTGCAGCATCTAAAATTTTCTGTGTTGAACGATAATTTTTTTCTAAAGTAAAAATAGTACAATTTGGGAAGATTTTCTCAAAGTCCAAAATATTTCGAATATCCGCACCTCGCCAGCCGTAAATGGATTGATCATCATCGCCAACAACACAAATTTGTTGATGTTTTTCAGCTAATTTACTTACCAATAAAAATTGAGGAAGATTTGTATCTTGATATTCATCAACTAATACATATTTCCACTTTTTTTGATATGAAGATAGTATTCTTGGATGTTTTTCGAACAACTCAAGCGGTAATAATAAAAGATCATCGAAATCTACGGCGTTATTATCACGAAGAGCTTTTTGATAAGCCGGATACACTTCTGCTAATTTCTTTTCTGCAACAGTCCGGGCTTTTTGTCCTATTTCATCCGGTGAAATCATTTGATTTTTAAATAAACTAATTTGGGAGGCAACTCCTTTAGGAGTCATTATTGTTTTCGAAATATTGAGTTTTTCTAATGTGATTCTTAATAAATCGAGTTTGTCTGCACTATCATAAATGACGAAATTGTTTGTATACCCTAAATGCTGTATGTGGTTACGCAAAATACTGGCGCAAATCGAATGAAAAGTCCCAATAGAAATATCAGTTTGGGGGTTGTTGAGCAATTTACCAATTCTCAATTTCATCTCTTGAGCAGCTTTATTTGTAAACGTAACTGCAAGAATATCTTCAGGATTATATAATCCCTCACGAATCAAGTAATAAATTTTATGTGTTAAAACACGAGTTTTACCACTTCCCGCACCGGCAAAAATTAGTACAGGACCCTTCGTTGCTTCCACCGCTGAGCGTTGAGTTTTATTTAAATTTTTAAGACTCATTGTTATAAACTATCCTTGGGAAGCAAGCCGCCGTACTTTTTGGAACTCGCGCTTTGCTTGATTATGCTCTTCAATGGTAGTAGTGAAGGTATGATAACCATCGCCTCGGGCGACAAAAAATAAATAATTGTTATCATCAGGATAAAGTACCGCTAAAATTGAAGCCTTTCCAGGATTACTAATTGGTCCGGGCGGAAGTCCGCGATACAAATAGGTATTATACGGAGAGTCAATTTTTAAATCGGATAAACGCAAACGACGCGGTCCATCTTTGATAATATATTGAATAGTTGGATCGGCTTGTAGCAACATCCTTTTTTTCAACCGATTGCGATACACTGCAGCAATAATAGCGCGCTCACTATCAAATATTGCTTCTCCTTCAATGATAGACGCTATAGTTAAAACTTCATTTACAGTTAATCCAATTTGTTCAGCACGTTCACGAAGATTTTCATTGAAGACTCCTTGAAACTCCGAAACAATCTGTTTCAGTATTTCTTTCGGATCTTTTTCGCTTTCTAAGAATAAATATGTGTCAGGATACAAATAACCTTCTAAAGATTTTGCTTCTAATCCAAGTTCATTAATGAAATGTTCATCATAGCACAATGAGGATAATATTTCTGAACTTAAATTTATCGAATCAGAAATTACTTCTGTAACCTTAGATATTGTCCAGCCTTCTAACAATGTAACCTTTATCATCTCAGGATTGCCTTGTACTAATTGTTTTACAATCCTATAATTATTTTTTGCATTTTTTAATGCAAATATTCCGGCTGGTATTTTATTACTGCGCCCCATTAGTCTTGTTGCAGTAATAAACATATTCTTATTTGTCACTATACTTTTTTCAGCCAATAAATCAGTGATTTGTACAAGAGTAGCACCTTTTGGAATATTTACTTTTATTTTATTATCTATATCATTTTGTGGCCAAAACAAAAGTATTGTTCCTATCGCAATTAGACAAATAAGTATGCCTACTATAGTTAACGTAATTATATGAGTTAGATTATATTTTAGGGATTTATTTACCATTTTTGAGGCGCAAAATTACGTTCTATTATATTGCAATGTCAATTTATGTAATTTAAATCTAGATATGTATCTAAACTCAGTTAAAATCATTTGGTAAAGCATAACACATATATTAATTTTGACGCCACTATGAGCGATAAAAAACAATCAAAAGTTGTTCATTTATTTGAAGGATGGGCATTTAAAAAAATTAATTACTTAATATTTTTAGTAGGATTATTGCTTATAGTGTTTGGTTATATTATTATGGCACTGGGTGAAGTTGACAGCTTCCAAAGCATTACACTTGCCCCTATTTTGCTATTTTTGGGATATGTAGTTGCTATACCACTAGCACTAATATATCGCCCTAAGAAATAATTTTGGGGATCGTAGTTCAGTTTGGTTAGAACGCCGGCCTGTCAAGCCGGAGGTCGCGGGTTCGAGCCCCGTCGATCCCGCT
>JAUWFQ010000006.1 GCA_030606865.1 bacterium | reverse complement strand
AAATCTGAGTTACAAATTATCGTAAATAAAACAATGTATCATCACGGTAGAGATATAAACAATTGGGATAATAATACTCTGATAATTGGTGATGCAGAAGTCGATTTTAGATATCAATCTGAAGCAATGGTTTGTAAAATTAAAAATAATGGAACTTTTTTATCAAGACTTTATTCTGCTCCATCGATACCGGATAGTTCATTTTATGGTACTAAAGATACACTTCTGAATCATTTAAATAGAGGATTGGCTTACATCAATTTTGTTGGACACGGTGGTGGCGCCGTTTGGGGCTATGATGGTCATACTCTGGGTCATATTTTGCATAGAAATGATATGGATGAAATTAGCAATCATAAAAAATTGCCTTTTATCACAAGTATGACTTGTTTCACAGGAGACTTTTCATTCTCTTACGGTTTGGGAAACTTAATGCTCGCTAATGAAAATGGAGGGGCATTGGCTTGGTATGGAGCAAGTGGTTTGGGTTGGAATTATAATGATTTTTATATGGTGGAACCATTGCAAGACCTGCTTTTTTCTGAAGAAGATTTGACTATCGGTGAAATAATTAATCTATCAAAAACACAATATTTTTTATCTTATTCAGATATTTATCCTGAGATAGCCGCATCACAAATATATCAGTATAATTTGATAGGTGATCCTGCCATAAAAGTGAAAAAACCAATAAAGGAAAATATTACAATAGCTCCATTAGATCCCGAGCCGGGAGAGGATATTGAAATATCTTCTAATAACTCACAAAGTGATTCCGTATTCTATCAAATATTTCTACCTGATAACTACTCACTAAATCAATCGACTTTGTTAGGGAATGTGCTACCGGAATTCTTGTCATTACCGGATACATTAAGTAAAGGAATGCACACTATAAATATCTCTTACAAGTCGGATGATGTATTATATAATTCATCGCAACTACTCTCGGTTGCGGGATCATATGTGAATATTCAGTCAACAATACCATCAACTCCCACCATCTGTGATTCTATTGGCGTTATCGCAGAAGTATCAGATAGAAATGGCATTTCTGCTGTTCAACTAATTATGAATAGTGAATATTGGGCAAACATGGTTAACATAGATAATTCACTTTTTACATTAGAAAAATTGATTCCTCCACAACCAATTGGAACTGTATTAAATCTTGTTTGCCAAGTTATTGATACTAATAATGATACGACCATTAGTTTGCCGAAAATTGTTAATATAAGCGATATTCCAAATATTTTACCTATAAAAGGCGAATTCCGCGTTGATGACAATATAAATCTTGTTGTTGATATAGAAAGCACTACTACAACTCCTGTTAATGCCAACGTTGAATTATTTATTTATGCTGATGGTTCTTGGCAATTAATTGGAAGAGATACGGTTGTTTTTATCGGGATGGAAAATAATGAAGCAAAATTCCCCGGCTATTATCCCTTTGGTACGAATCATTATAAAGTTGTCACAAATGCTAATTTAACTTGTATGTCAACCAATTTGGTAACTGATGATACTCTTACTTTTAATTTAGAAACCAATGCTTTTTGGGTTACTCCGGAACTTGGTTCAACAGACGACGGAATTAATCATTCCAAAATTGGAATAAATTATGTTGAGATAGATATACCTTCCGGTAAAGTAACAGAATCAAGTATAATTCAAATTTTACCCCTATCAGATTTAATTATACCATCTCAACCGGATTTTGAAGTGATTCAATCTCAACATAATTATAATGGTATTGATATAATTTGGGAAACAACAAGTGACTTTTATATAAATTGGACTATAGGAAAAGCAGCAATTCAATCAAATAATAAATTATATAGATATTTTGAAGAATTCCGCACTTGGCTACCAGTTATATATACGGAAGTTTCAGATAGTACTATTACCATTGTTTTAAGTGGTTCTGCTAAATTTTCATTTCTTGAAAATACTGATGTAGAAAAACCAACAATCATTGCAACAATAAATGATCAACAATTCCTTAGGAATAATTATTTAAACACCAATCCTTCAATTCAATTTACTGTTTATGATAAAAATGGAATTGACTATCGCACCGATTCCATATTCTATTGGATTAACAATAATAATGTTAAGGATTTACCTTCAGAAATTAGTGGTAGTAGCAATACAATTAATATTACTGTCAATCCAATACTTACGAAATTTGATTCTACGTTGGCATTATTAGTTCAAGATGCTGCCGGAAACTCATCTGATACATTGCAATTATCATTTATTGTTAGTGAACAATTAGATCTGATTGACTACGGGAATTTTCCGAATCCTTTTGCTGAAAGTACAATTATTGCTTATGAATTAACAGATGCTGTTGAAAAACTGACAATTGTTATCTATTCTGTGGAAGGTAGGAAAATTCGACAATTGTATAACGAAGATATTAATACAGGCTTAGATTTGAATCTACCCGGTTACCATGAAATTGAATGGGATGGTAGAAATAAAGATGGAAGTTTGGTTGGAAACGGCAATTATTTTTATCAAATCCGTGCAAAATATAATAAAACTGTAATTGAAAAAACCGGCAAAATATTGAAAATCAAGTAAAGTAATTTCATAATTAGTTATTGAATAATCTTAATTTAAGTTTCCTTTTTATCTCACGGAATGCGGTTGGTTGGAATATATTATAAACAGTAAATTTCAAGTTAAATATCGAGAGTAATATGTCCGGTCACAGTAAATGGTCAACAATTAAACGTAAGAAAGGTGTTGCCGACGCAAAACGTGGTAAAATATTTACTACTATCATTAAAGAGATTACGATCGCTGCGCGTTCAGGTGGCGGTGATGAAGCGGCAAATCCGCGCTTGCGACAGGCCATCGCTAAAGCGAAATCGGCAAATATGCCGGCAGATAATATTAAACGTGCCATCAAAAAAGGCACCGGAGAATTACCGGGTGTAAGTTATGAAGAGGCGGTTTACGAAGGATACGGTCCCGCAGGAGTAGCAATAATAATGGAAATATTAACTGATAATAAAAAAAGAACTGTTGCTGAAATACGCCATTTAATGTCAAAGTACGGTGGAAATCTTGGAGAAAACGGTAGCGTAGCATGGATGTTTGATAAAAAAGGACAGATCGTTATTGAAAAAAATGACTATGCTGAAGAAACTATGTTCGAAATTGTTTTGGAGTGTGGAGCGGAGGATTTTGAAACGGAAGATAACGAATTTATTATTATAACAGACCCTGCCGACCTAATGGAAGTGAAGGATAATTTGGAAGCAAAAGAAGTGGTTGTGAAATCTGCAGATATTGAATTTTTACCAAAAAATCTTCAGAAAGTAGAACGGGATGATGTTGAAAATATTATCAATTTGATGGAAGCTTTGGAAGATAATGAAGATATTAAGAATGTCTATGCCAATTTTGATATTGATGAAGAATTGTTAAATATTGATCAATAATTTATGAGAATTTTAGGCATAGATCCGGGAATTCGTTCCACTGGTTTTGGAGTTTTGGAGAAAAGCAAAACACTTTCGGTATTGAGTTATGGAACAATAAATCCGCCGGTACAAAAATCTATGGCAGAAAGATTAAAATATTTATATTCGGATGCAATGGAAATCATTGAAAAATACAAACCTGATTTATTAGTAATTGAGAGCACATTTCATCAAAAAAATGTTAAATCAGCATTGATTTTAGGACAAGCAAAAGGATCAATTTTACTTGCTGCAGCGAACTCAAATGTTCCGTGCAAGGAATTTGCGCCACGTAAAGTTAAGTTAGCTGTCGTTGGTAACGGTTCGGCAACCAAAGAACAGGTGCAGTATATGATCCAAAGGATTCTAAAATTAGAATCCTTACCAAAATCATTTGATGTATCGGATGCTTTAGCCATTGCATACTGTGGATTGACAAATATGGAGTATGGATTATGATTGATTCAATATTCGGGCAATTAATAAAAAAAGAACCGACATTTGCCGTTGCCGATATGGATGGAATACGATTAAAAATTAATATTAGTGTAGCCACTTTCGAAAAACTTCCTCAGATTGGAGAATCTGTAGAATTAATGACTTATCTGCATGTAAGGGAAGATATATTAGATTTATACGGTTTCGCCGATGATGTTGAAAGGGATGTATTTAAAAAATTAATCGGTGTAAGCGGCATTGGTCCGCGTTCTGCCGTTACAATTTTATCAGGAGCTACCCCGCAAGAATTTAAGAAGCGGATCATTTCCGAAGATGTTAAATCTTTGACGGTTATTCCCGGAATCGGTCCGAAGACCGCAAAGCGAATTATCCTTGAATTAAAAGAAAAATTTGTCGACGAAGATGTTGATATTTCGAATTTAGTTGGTGATGACAAGACAAGCAATGAGATCAAAGATGTGGTTCAGGCATTGCTATCGCTTGGATATAAACGTGGACAAATTAATGATGCATTAAAAAAAATCAAAGATGTTGATGAACTCGAAGGAAGTGTTGAAGAATTAATTAAAAAAGCATTAACAAAAATGTAATTAGGAGAATTTATGTCAATTGTAAAACCTTTTCGCGGGCTGCGTCCGAAACCGAAATATGCTAAAGAAATTGCCTCACCACCTTACGATGTATTGAACGCTCAAGAAGCACGCAAATTAGTTGAAAAGAATCCAAATTCATTTTTGCGGGTTAACAAGGCGGAATTAGAATTTGATGACAAAGTAAATTCTTATTCTGAAGAAGTATATCAACGTGGTAAAGATAATTTACAAAGACTTTCAGATTTGGGATTTATGACGCGTGATGAAAAACCTTGTTTTTATATATATCAAATTACAATGGATGGAAAAAGTCAAACCGGATTAGTAGCATTAACATCTGTTGAAGAATATGACAACGGTTTGATTAAAAAACATGAACATACACGACCGGAAAAAGTTAACGATAGAGCGAATCATATTGAATTCTTGGGTGCACAAGTCGGACCAGTTTTTTCAACTTATCGGTATAATGAAAATATTCACAAAATATTTAAGCAAATTACTGTTAAAAACCCAATTATTGATTTTGTTGCTGATGACGGGGTGCGCCACGAATTTTGGGTAATCTCAGAGGATCCGGAAATACGAAAAATTGAGGAAGCATTTGTCGCGTTACCGCATTTATATATTGCTGATGGTCACCATCGCAGTCAATCGGCATCGGAAGTTTGCAGACGGGCAAGAGAGAAAAATTCAAAACATACCGGAAAAGAAAATTATAATTATTTTTTAAATGTGTTGTTTCCCGATCAAGAATTAAATATTTTACCATACAATCGAGTTGTGGTGGATTTAAATGATTTAACTTTGGATACTATACTAGATATGGCAGCAGATAAATTTCAAATATCTCAACAAAGTAGTGAAATAACTCCAACGGAATTACATACGTTTGGAATATATTGCGCAGGGAAGTGGCATTTATTAAAAGCCAAAGATAGTGCATTCGATCCGAACGATCCAACCGGTTCTATTGATGCGGCAATTTTGGGTAAAAATTTTATTGATCCAATATTGGGAATCAGTGATCCTAAAACTGATAAGAGAATAAATTTTGTCGGCGGTATTCGCGGGACTCAAGAATTGGAAAAACTCGTTGATTCAGGAAAATATAAGATTGCTTTTTCACTTTTTCCAACATCTATAAAACAATTATTAGATGTAGCGGATGCCGGAAAAGTTATGCCGCCAAAATCTACTTGGTTCGAACCAAAATTAAGAAGTGGAATGGTAGTCAATTTGTTAGATAAGTAAAAAATAATAAATTAATAATCATAAGGAATTAGAATATGCTAATATTATTATCAGATGCATTTGATTCGGGTCTACCGGATAAATTAAAGAAATTTGGTGAAGTCACCGATGATAAAAGTCGTGTGCCAAAAGCTGAAGTAATTCTTATCCGTAGTAAAACAAAAGTAACTAAAGAATATATTGATTCCGCACCAAATTTGAAATTGGTTATCCGCGGTGGTGTTGGTTTGGACAATGTTGATTTAGTTTATGCCAAGGATAAGGGAATCACAGTTCATAATACGGCAGCAGCGTCGTCAATTGCTGTGGCGGAGTTGGCGTTCACATTAATGATCGCAATCACAAACCATGTCGCTAAAGCCGATAAATCAATGCATGAAGGTAAGTGGTTAAAGAAAGAAATGAAACGCACGGAATTATATCAAAAGACACTTGGAATCATCGGAATGGGACGAATCGGAACGGAACTTGCTAAACGCGCAATTGCCTTTGGAATGACTGTAGTTGCTTACGATCCTTTTGTGAAATCATCGGATTTTGCGGAAATGAAATCAACAATGAAAGATGTATTTCAAGTATCCGATTATATTTCATTGCATCTTCCGTTAACAGATGAAACCAAAGGACTTATTAATTCTGAAACATTGAAAGACTTTAAAGATGGCGCCTATCTTATTAATACCGGAAGAGGAAAAACAATAGTTGAAGAAGATGTTGTTGAAGCTTTAAAAAGTGGAAAACTGAAAGCATTTGGCAATGATGTTTGGTATTCTGATCCGCCGGAAAATACAGTTCTAACGGATGCACCGAACGTTATAATGATGCCGCATTTAGGTGCTTCAACTAATGAGAATTTGCTGAGAATCGGAGATATAATTGAAGAATTGATTGGAGATTATATTAGTTAATAAATCATTTTAAATACAATAATAACAAGGAATTAACAATGACTAAAAGAGTATATAATTTTAATCCCGGACCATCAACGCTACCGTTAGATGTGTTGAAAAAATTACAAGTCGATTTACTTGATTTTGAAAATACTGGCATGTCGATAATGGAAATTTCTCATCGGTCTCCAGAATATGATAAAGTACACAATGATACAATTGCTTTAACAAAAGAATTGATGGGATTGGATGATACGTATAAAGTGCTTTTTGTGGGTGGCGGTGCGTCAACACAATTTGCATATATTCCGATGAATTTTCTGCACAAAGGTGAAGTTGGCGCTTATGTGGATACCGGAACTTGGTCAGCCAAAGCTATTAAAGAAGTAAAAATATTAGGTAAAGAAGTACATCTTGCTGGTTCATCAAAAGATGATGGATATACTTTTATTCCACAACCTGATGAAATAGATTTTCCGATAGATGCTGCATATTTGCACATTACAACAAATAATACAATCAAGGGAACACAATATCATAAATTACCTAATACCGGAAATGTACCGTTGATTGCAGATATGTCATCTGATATACTGTCACATCAAATCGATTTTTCGAAATTTTCAATGATTTACGCCGGCGCTCAGAAAAATCTAGGTCCATCAGGTGTTACAATGATCGTGATGAAAGAAAGTATGTTGGATAAAATAGAAGACGGCATACCAACAATGATTGATTATCGCACTCATGCGACTAAGAATTCATTGTTCAATACAGCGCCAACTTTACCAATTTATATTGTGAAGTTGGTATTAGAGTGGATCAAGGATCAGGGTGGATTATCAACGGTTGAAACTATTAACCGTACCAAGAAGGATATAATTTATGGATTGATTGATGAATATCCGGAATATTTCCATGGACCGGTCAGAAAAGATAGTCGCAGTTGGATGAATGTTGTTTTCAGATTACCATCAGAAGATTTGGAACAGAAATTAGTAGCAGAAGCGAAATCCGCTGGTTTTATTGGACTGAAGGGGCATAGAAGTGTCGGTGGCATTCGTGTATCGTTGTATAATGCAATGACACTTGAAGGTGCTGAAAAAGTGGCTGATTTTATGATGAACTTTAAAAAGAATAACTAGTAATAATTTGGGGCAGGAAACTGCCCCAAATAGTTTCAAAAATCAACGGTAAAATATGAAAGATGAAATAAAACGAACAGCGCTTTTCAGTAAACATGAAGCACTTGGTGCTAAATTAGTTCCTTTTGCGGGCTTTGCAATGCCTTTGCAATACGAAGGGATAATTAAAGAACATATTGCTGTAAGGTCAACAGCCGGAGTATTTGATGTAAGTCATATGGGTGAGTTCATTGTCAAAGGAAAAAACGCTGAAAATTTTCTGAATTATGTTACAATAAATAATGTTAATACAATAGAAATTGGTCAGGCACAGTATTCTGCAATGTGTTATGAAGATGGTGGAATTATTGACGATCTATTAATTTACCGTTATAGCGATTATTATATGTTAGTTGTTAATGCTGCTAATGTAGAAAAAGATTTTGATTGGCTGAACGAACATTTATTCGATGAAGTAACACTGGAAAATCGTAGCAATGAAATCAGTTTAATTGCTCTGCAAGGTCCCAAATCTCGGGAGATTTTATCAAAAATTTCAGAATCTGATATTAATGATTTGCCGTTTTATCATTTCATTGAAGGTAGGGTCGCAGATTGCGAAGTCACAATTGCGCGTACCGGTTATACCGGAGAATTAGGATTTGAGATTTATGGAAAAAATGAAGATATTCCTAAAATATGGGA
This sequence comes from bacterium, assembly GCA_030606865.1. Classification (GTDB taxonomy): domain Bacteria; phylum Fidelibacterota; class Marinisomatia; order Marinisomatales; family JAHJCW01; genus JAHJCW01. The sequence goes on along the minus strand of JAUWFQ010000006.1, from coordinate 27,752 downwards.
TGCATTATTCAATATCGGTAAACCGTTAGGTTTAGTACCGATCGGACTTGCTGCACGTGATACATTGCGCTTGGAGATGAAATTCTGCCTTTATGGCAATGACATTGATAAAACTACCCATCCCTACGAAGCCGGATTGGGTTGGATTACAAAAGTAGAAAAAGGGGATTTTATCGGACGTGAAGCGATTATTAAACACAAAGAAAATATGATGCGCAGATTGGTTTGTATAGAAATGCTTGATAAAGCAATACCGCGGCAGGGATACGAAATATTTATCGATGAAGAAAAAACAGGATATTTTACAAGTGGTGGTCAATCACCATCATTGCAAAAAGGAATTGGATTAGCTTATGTTAATCGTCCGCATACGAAATCTGGAACCAAAATTGAAGTTGAAATACGGGGTAAACGTAAACGAGCAGTCATTGTTAAACCGCCGTTTTATAAGGATGGATCATCTCTCAGCTAAATTATTTCCATACTGATAGAATATAGGTCATGAAAGATAAAAGAATCGAAATAACAGGCATATTATTAATAACGGTTTCAGTATTTGTATTAATTAGCTTAATAGGCTATAGTCCATTTGAAGAACCAAAAATTTCACCGAACGTTCAAATCCAAAATCCAATGGGAATACTTGGGGTTTATGTATCTCATTTCTTTATAAAAATTGCTATTGGCTACATTTCAATTTTATTATCTGTTTTAGGTATATTTTGGGGATGGCAGTTATTTGGAAAGAAGAAAACCAGGAAATTGGCAAGGACAACATTATTCATTTTATTAGGTGTTTTTTTATTTTCGGTAAGTTTGGGATTATTTGGGATAATTAATGCTAAGGAATCAGTTCATTCCTATTTGACTGCCGGTTTGACAGGAAATGTTGTCGCAAGATTCTTTGTGGATTTTTTAGGCAAGATTGGCGCGTCGGTTGTTGTATTGGCAGCATGGCTGATATTAGTTCGGGGATATTTTTCTTGGAACTATTATGATGCCTTTAACAATATAATTGGGAATCGATATAAAACTTGGAAAAAACGACGAAAAGCTCAAAGAGAAAAGGAAAAACATACTAAAAAGTTGCTCACTAAAATAGGGGAGCGCACAAAAAAAGAGGGAGCAGTTCAAGAGCAGGATTTATTACAAAAATCGGTTGAATCCGAATCATCAGAAATACAAAAACCGAAGCAGGAATCATTTTTATCAAAATTTAAATTGAGAGATAAACCAAAAGAAACGATTCAAGTAGCTAAACCGGAAACTACTTTATCCGATAAATCAACTGAAATTCAAGAAGAAACATTATTTAATGAAGAGAAAATTGAGGTTGGTGAAATTGTCTATGAAAAAGAAGTAAAACTCGATGATCAAGAAAACAGGAAAGCACCTCGTAAAGAATATCAGTTACCATATACTGATTTATTAATTGATCCTAAGATAAAAGATTTTTCAATAAGTAAAACAGAATTATTAGAAAGAGCTGATTTCCTAACACAATCATTAGCAACTTTTGGAGTGGAAGGAAAAGTAGTTAATGTTTCTCCTGGACCTGTTATTACACTTTTTGAAGTTGAGCCGGCAGAAGGTGTAAGAGTAAACAAATTTGTTCAATTATCGGATGATTTAGCAAGAGTAATGGAAGCAAGCAGAGTTCGAGTAATTGCACCAATACCGGGTAAATCATCAGTTGGAATAGAAATTCCAAATCAGAATCCCGAGATGGTTCATTTTAAGTCAGCTGTGAATTCTGAGAAGTTTGCAAATAGTAAATCAAAATTAAGTTTGGCAATTGGTAAAACTACTAGCGGTGAAATTGAAACTTTAGATTTAGCTACAATGCCTCATCTGCTAATTGCCGGTACAACCGGATCTGGCAAATCAGTTTGTTTGAATATCATTATTTGCAGCATATTATATCGGGCAAAACCCGATGAAGTAAAATTCCTGATCATTGATCCTAAGAAGGTTGAAATGACGCTTTATAGGGCATTAGAAGGTTATCATTTGCTCGGTACCGAAGATTTCGATGAATCGATCGTTACCACGACCGATAACGCTATCCTTGCATTGCGTGCTTTGGAAAAGGAAATGGACCGGCGCTACGATGTTTTAGCTGATGCAGTGGTAAGGAATATCGGTGAATACAATAAAAAGATGGAAAAAGATAGCAAACCGATTATGCCCTATCTTGTTTTAATAGTAGATGAATTAGCTGATCTTATGATGTTAAGTGCCAAGGATGTTGAAATTCCTATTGCTCGTTTAGCACAATTATCTAGATCAGTCGGAATACATTTAGTAATTGCGACACAAAGACCATCGGTTGATGTAATAACAGGAGTGATAAAAGCTAATTTTCCCGCACGTATAGCATTTCAAGTTGCTACAAAAATAGATTCACGTACAATTCTCGACACCATGGGCGCTGAAAAATTGATTGGTCGTGGTGATATGTTATATCTACGACCCGGTTCATCAGAACCTATGAGGTTGCATGGTGGATTTATAACAATCGAAGAAATTGAATCTATCATGAATCATATTTCAGCTCAACCAAAAACCGATGAGTTAAAATTAGCCGGAGTTCGTGAAACGGCAAGTACAGATTTTACAGTTGATGAAGGATCATCCGATGAATTATTCAAAGAAGCGGTTGAATTAGTAATAACTCATCAGCAGGGGTCAATTTCACTGTTGCAAAGGAGATTGAGGGTTGGGTATGCCAGGGCTGCTCGTTTAATAGACCAAATGGAACAAGCAGGCATTGTAGGACCATTCACAGGGAGTAAAGCAAGGGAAGTATTAGTTGATGAATCTTATTTACAAATCATTGAATAAATTATTTTTAATAGCTTGCTTGGTTTCTGTCGGATTTTCCGAAAATAATTCCACTTTGCTTGATTCAATGTCAATGGTTTTGCATGAAGATGGCGGAAAGCTAATAGAAGCAACAATAGAGCAAATCCAAGTTGATAATGAATGGACTGATTATGTGACAGTTGAGATCGTTGATTCGAACAAATTTATTTTTATTGCAACAGAACAAATTATTAAAGTTGATTCAGATACAATCTATACATTCACGCCAAATACAAATCAATTGGTGATAGATCGTTATTTTAGAAATGAATTTAATATGTTAAGTTTGCTTTCCGGCAATTTCAATCAGATAAAATTAGGTGATATTCAGAAACGTTTAAGAGATACAATAATTAACTTTACTATTCCACAAATAGAGTCTCGCGGAAAAATTTGGATTAATTCAAAAACATATTACCCTATAAGAATGATATTAGAAGATGATTTAGACAATCATACAACAATTACGATTGATTCTATAAAACCGTTAGATTTTCAAAATCAATATCGTGATTATAATAGCGATGGGTGGGAGATAATCGATCTTCGTGAATAAAGTTAGTAAATTTTCGATAGGATTATTTTTAAGCGGCGCGGGTTTAGTTTATGCATTCCGACAATTTAATTGGACTGAGTTTATTAATTTGTTGCAAGGCGTCAATTATTGGTATATGTTTGGAGCTGTTGCGTTGCAATTAGCAGCAGTATGGGTTAGAGCATTACGATGGAAATGGTTATTAGCTCCAATTAAAAACATACCCACTAAACTTCTTTTTGATGCAACAATGATCGGCTATTTTGGTAATAATGTTTTACCTTTACGAATGGGTGAGTTATTACGCGCTTATGTTGTGTCAAATAATAGTTCAATTTCCACCTCTAAAGTGATTGGTACATTGATTGTGGATAGAATACTAGATTTTTTAGCAGTAATGATTTTAGCATTTTTATTTTTATTCTTTTCAGATTTAATAACTATACCAAGATGGATAGTAATCTTTTCTATTATTTTAATTTTAGGATTATTTATAACGGTACTTATAATTGGTAAAAAAAATCCAGATTGGAACAGTATAAAAAGACGATTGAAAATTTTTCAATCAAATGTAGGCTCCAAAATATATGATATTATTACAAATATAATTTCCGGATTATCAGTTTTAAACAAAGCCTCTAACAAAATTGGGATTTATGGATTTATTGTTTTATTATGGACAATGTACTATATTTCATTTTTATTAATTATTAAAGGTGTCAATTTAGAACTGAGTATAATGAATGCTGGTATATTATATGTTTTGTTAACATTATCAATCTCAATTCCGGCAGCTCCCGGATATATTGGTACATATCATGCAACATGTGTGGCTGTTCTAACAAATATTTATAATATTAGCCTAAATGCCAGTCAAGCTTTTGCTGTATTATCACATGCAGTAATTTTTATACCGTTTGTAACTATCGGCGCAATCTTTTTTTTAAAAAATTCTCTGGAATTTTCAAAACTAAAATCAATTGAGATAACTAAATCATGATAAAATATGATGCAATATTTCTTGATCGTGATGGAACATTAAATTTTGATCCGGGATTCGTGCAGAATGTTGATCAATTCAAATTCTATGATTTTGCAATTCCGGCATTAAAGATTTTGTCAGAACACGGAAATAAGTTTTGTATTATAAGTAATCAATCAGGCGTGGGCAGGGGTTTGATTGATATTAACGATTTGCGGGATATCAATAGTTTTATACGCAGAGAATTTATTGTTAATCAAATAAGTCTATTAGAAATATATGTTTGTACAGATCATCCCAATAAATCAACAAATCGACGTAAGCCCGGTACAGGTATGTTTTTAGATGCTGCTGATGATTATGACATCGAATTAAACAGATGTCTAATGATCGGTGATTCCGAAAGGGACTTAATTCCGGCACATACACTTGGTATGGATACAATGTTAGTATTAACCGGTAATGGTCATTTAACTTTAGATACTATTGCTCCTTCAGATAAACCAACCTTTGTTGTCGAAAATATTTTAGAAGGTGCAAAAATGCTAGTTAAGAAATTTATATGATAAAAAAAATAGGAATATTAACAGGTGGTGAATCATCCGAACGAAAAATATCGTTAAAATCTTACATAGCAATTGAAAAAGCATGTAACGAACTAGGTTATACTACCAAGCGAATTATTATTGACGGTAATGCACAAAAAATAATTCCCGAATTAATAGGAGTTGATTATGTTTTCATCGCCTTGCACGGCGGTAAAGGTGAAAATGGAGTAATCCAAGGGTTGCTTGATTCACTTAATATTCTATATAATGGTTCGGGTGTGCTAGCATCATCGCTTGGAATGGAAAAATCTCTTATGAAACAATTGGTGAGGAGTTATGGAATTCAGACACCTGATTGGAAAGTAATTACCGATATTAATGATGGGAAAAACTACATCCCTAATGAATTCCCAATCGTAGTTAAACCGTCGGCAGACGGGAGTACAATGGGATTATCATTCGTAAGAAAGCAATCAGAAATTGCAGATGCCGTTGAGCTTGCTGATAAGTATAATGGTGATATTATGATCGAAAATTATATCGAAGGCCGGGAGCTCACCGTTACTATAATTGGACAGCAAGTATTGCCAATTGTGGAAATAATCCCAAAACATAAATTTTATGATTATGAATGTAAATATGAGAAGGGAATGAGTGAATATATTTGTCCGGCGGAATTATCTAAAGAACTAACAAACAAAATTAAAAATATCGCTTTAAACATTTTTAATATATTACAATGCGGTGGATATGCACGCGCTGATTTTATCTTGGATAAAAACAATAATCCGTGGTTTTTAGAAATTAATACACTACCGGGGATGACAGCCACGAGTCTTGTACCAAAATCGGCGATGGCAGCTAGTATTTCATTTAATAACTTAGTACAAATGATTATTAACGAATCTCTGAAAAAATGAAACAGTGGATTGCAGTATATACCAAACCTCGTCATGAGAAAACGGTTTTGAGTCAGTTTGAAGAAAAAGGAATTGAATCATACCTTCCGCTGATTCGTCAAAAACATCGCTGGAGCGATAGGATGAAATGGGTAGAAACCCCAATTTTTAAAAGCTACATTTTCGCCTGTGTTGAATTAAAAGATAATCTAAAAGTATTACAAACACAAGGTGTTCATCATATTATAAAATTCCAAAACAAAATTGCTGTTATTCCTGAAATTCAAATTGTTAATTTGAGAAAAATGATTGAGGGGGGATTTGATCCATATCCTTCAGACTATTTTGTGATAGGAGATGAAGTTGAAGTAATTGGTGGACCTCTTAGAGGTATGCTTGGAATTGTATCACGAAGTGACACACCCGATAAATTAATAATAAAAATTGATGCAATTCAGCATGCCGTAGCAGTTCAAATTGAAAGTAAATATTTAAAACCGGTTAAAGCAAATTATGTCAATTAAGTTTTACAACACGCTTACTAAGCGAAAAGACGAATTTCAGTCAATCACTAAAGGTGAAGTAAAATTATATACTTGCGGTCCAACCGTTTACGATACGGCACACATCGGAAATTTCCGAACATTTTTGTTTGAAGATTTACTAAAAAGATTTTTATTACTAAAAGGTTATAAAGTTACTCACGTAATGAATATAACAGATGTTGATGATAAAACTATTTTGCGTAGTAATAGTGACAATATTTCAATACATGATCTTACTGAGAAGTATATCGGATTGTTTTTTAATGATATACAAACATTAAAAATAATTCCTGCCGATTATTACCCAAAAGCGACAGAGCACGTTCCTGAAATGATTAATATGATAAAAAAACTAATAGATAATGGGTATGCCTATAAATCAGATGATAATTCGATTTATTTTAATATTGAAAAATTTGGTAAGTATGGCAAATTAGCTAATTTGAATCTTGCTGAGCAGAAGAAGACTCAACGAATTGCTACTGATGATTATTCAAAAGATAGTCCGCAGGATTTTGTATTATGGAAAGCATGGAAAAAAGAAGACGGAAAGGTTTTTTGGGAATCACCTTGGGGTAAGGGCAGACCCGGATGGCATATCGAATGCTCTGCAATGTCTAACAAATATTTAGGTGATAATTTTGATATTCATTGTGGGGGCGTTGACAATATATTTCCTCATCATGAAAATGAAATTGCTCAATCCGAGTGTGCTAATAATAAACAGTTTGTAAATTATTGGCTGCATAGCGAACATCTTTTAGTTGATGGTGGAAAGATGAGTAAATCTGCTGGTAATTTTTATAAAATTTCCGATTTAATCGATATGGGTTTTACACCGGAAGCATTGCGTTATTTGCTATTGAGTGGACACTATCGAACAAATATCAACTTTTCAGTTGATAAAAAACATGAAGCATTAAAAGTTGTCCAACGGATAAATGATTTTTATGAACGATTATTAGATTTATCCGCAAAATGCGATAAAACCGGTGCACTTCCCGAAGCATATAATTTATTCGAAAAAGCATTAGATGACGATCTAAATACTCCGGAAGCACTTGCAGTATTTTTTGAATGGCTAAGAAAAACTAATGCTCAGATTGATGACAATTCTTTAAAAGACAAAGATATAATATCGGCAATTAATTTTATTGAAAAATTCAATTCTGTATTTGATCTAATAGCTAAAAAATCCGATGTTCCTTCCAAAATAACAGAATTGGTGAAAGAACGTGAAGAGGCACGAGAAGTGAAAGATTGGGCTAAAGCGGATTTAATTCGCGATCAAATACTGGAAATGGGTTGGATTATCGAAGATGCAGCGGATGGATTTAAAATAAAACCCATATTAGAAAAGTAAAATATTTTAAATCCCAGTAGATTCCTCTTCATCCATTATTTCTTTCGGAAATTTAGCAATAATTCCTTCTCCGGTATTGCCGTTAATATTTATTACAAGTGGTTGATTTACCCTAAACCAAGTAGTGTATTCCATCTTTTCGCGGATTTGTAAACTTGTAATATTATTATGATTAATACAGTCCGGTTTTCTTTTATGATTAATTGTAAAATAACCAATTCTCATACCGGCTATATTTTGAAAAAAGTGCGTTCCAAAAGATGGATCAATAGGCAATTTTTCCATACCAACTTCTACGATTGCAGCTGTATATGAGATTTGATTCCAATCAACCGGTATTCCAAGCCATTCATCGGCAGTTCCCCAACGACCGGGACCAATCAATAAATAAGGATTATTCTTCCCAAGTTTTTTATTGAACGCTTCGACTTCTTCGGCAATGATCCTTGTTTTGGAAATATTAAATTTTTCGATGTCTACATAAATTATATCTTTTATATCGTTAATGGTACCGTTTCCCAATGATACCGTACTCCTACATAAAAGATCATCATTATTATAATTTATTTGTTGATAGAATTGATGGGTTCCACTTAGTAACATTGGTCTGATTTGTAATAGACAGAATTCAGCTTTATTATTTTTACGATTTAAGTTTACGGAGAATTCAATTTCAACCGGATTACCTAAAGCGGTTCTACCGATTTCCAACAATTCAATTATTATATCCGTTAGCGGGAATTGCTTCCATTTTAATATCTGTGCAAAAGTGACAACGCGCGTTCCGCTGTAATGTAATGAATCACGTATCATATTATCGTCAGCGGAAACTACACTTCCCGCCCAAAATAATTGACCGTCCTTTTCCGCTACGTCTAAATGACATTTTATAAGATTATTATTTTCACCATCACTTAGTAAATCCTGATTAGGATTTATGTCCAATGCATAAAAATTATTTTGCGAAGATTTTATAGTTTCATTAACTGAATAATATTGTGGCAGAATGTTTGGAAATTTAGGACTAAACCTTAATGATTTCTCTCCTTCCATAACTCCTTTTCCTAACCCGAGTGCAATAGTGGCTACGCCTTCTTCACGTTCCATGTAAGAAATGGGATAATAATTGATATTTCGAGCCACACCACTCAAAGTAGGATAATATCTATTACCAAATTTTTGACCGATCATTTCCATTATTATAATCGCCATTTTCTCTTCTTCTGTGTGATAGTCAGAATTGCCCACAAGTGCCTTTGGGTCAGTAAAATATGTTGATGCATATATTCTTATTATAGCTTCACATAATTGATTTAATCTATGTTTCCTATTTTTTGAAGAATTGGGCAGCATAAAAGTAGAGTATAATCCTGCTAATGGTTGATATTGCGAATCTTCCAACAAACTAGAAGATCGGACGGCTAAGGGAAATTTGATGTGTTTTAAGAATTTATCAAGTGTTTTGACCAATTCAGGGGATAATGATTTTGTTAAAAATAGCTTAGTAACTTCTGTATTGGTTTTCAGAGTAAGCGCTTTGTCTAATAAATTATTACTATTAATAAACTTATCGAATTCTTTTGTCCCAATTACAACTGCTTTTGGTATTCTAATTTTAACATCCGGGAATTTGTCATTAATCTTAGAATCCGCAATAATGCGATTCATAAACAGCAGGCCCCGGGCTTTTCCGCCAAGTGAACCTTTTCCTATTCGTAAAAAAGGTATACTGTGCTTTAATTTATCGATAGAAAAATCTATGATGTGTCTATCTTTATGAATATTTAAAACAGTTTCTAGTGATTTAATTAAATATTTTCTTAAATCCTCTGTATCCTTGAAATCTTCAACGTAAACCGGTCGTATAATCGAAGCTAAATTGAATTCACCGCGATTAGCTAACCAATTTGAAAAATGATTAGACTTGGCATGAAACAATAATGATTCTTGTGGAAGAGATTGCAAAATATCATGAAGTGTTGATATATCACTTGCTCTGGCTATTTCTTCTCCATTTAAATTGCGGAAAATAAAATCACCGAAACCAAAATTACCTAACATAAATTTCCGTAAATCTTTCAATAATGATTGAGAATGTTTGTAGAGAAAGTCTGCATTTATTGCTTTAGCTTTCTGAGCACTATCTAAATTTGAAGATTGAATTACAACAGGAATGTAGGGTTCATTTTTTCGTACATGATTGGTAAACTGAATACCGGCAGCGTTATTAATTTTTCCATTCTTTGGAAATCGGACATCCGATATTATTCCAAGTGTATTTTCTCGATACAGATTAAAATAATTCTCAGCTTCTTCAAAAGTACTTGCCAATAATACTTTTGTTCGTCCACGTAAATGAATAAGCCGATTGGTAGCATCTAAGCTCTTATCAACAAGTTTTCGAGTATGAAACATTATTTCTTTATATAAAAGTGGTAAAATCATAGAATAATAATGCGGATTATCTTCGATAAAAATTATTGTACGAACGCTACCATGTATGATATCACGTGGTGAATTATTTTTATCTTCTATATACTTCATCATTGCCGGAAATACATTAGGATTACCAGTCCATATAAACACCTTATCAATATTTTTATAGAGTGTTTTAGTGGGTATTTCTTCAATTTCATATTCATCGAAGATCAGCAATATTATGGGTTTATCGGGATATAATTTTTTAATCTTTGAACATAATTGAATTGAATCCATATCTGACAAACGTAACATAACAATTACAACATCAAAATCGCGTTTAGTCATCAAGTTTAAAGCAGATTTACCGGTTTCAACCCGCCACAGACGAGGTGATTGATGAAATTTCATTGCCAAATATTCATTAAGTATTTGTTCGGTAAGTCGCCCGTCTTCCTCCAAGATAAAAGCATCGTATGGACTTGCGACAAGAAGTATCTCATGCACACGATATAACATCAAGTCTTGCAGTTCAAGACGTGCTGATTTGCTATTTACCTTATTTATCATAGTTGGAATTTAATATTTATATTAATAAAACTTGTTTTTATTATTGATTATACAGTTGTACAGTTTACATTTTGTCGTTTAATTTTAATATTATTTTGTATGAACATTAAAACAAAATGGCACAAGTAATACAAACAGTTTTCAGGGAAATTAAGGATATTGTATATCCGAATAATTGTGTTATTTGCAATAAATATGTGGAAGATAGTCGAAACTGCCTATGTAAACGCTGTTTTTCTAAGTTTGAACCTACTTGGTTAGAAGATTGGATAGATAAATTAAGATTTTCTAGTGGTATTGATGAAGTTTATTCAGCATGGTATGCCACCGGATCGATTAATGATATAATTCATAATATAAAATATCACAATCAACCAAGATTGGGTGAAGAATTGGGTCGGAGAATGGCAAATGAAATTCCAATTGATGAATTAGGGAAAATAGATTTAATTACGGCTGTACCATTAAATTCGGTGAGAAATAGAGAACGCGGTTATAATCAATCTGAATGGATTTGTAAAGGATTAGCTAAAGCTTGGAATGTTCCATATCAAACTAATTTGGTAAAAAGAGTAGAGTATACTAATACCCAAACTGATTTGTCAGCCAATGAACGTAAGCAAAATATGGAAAATGCATTTATTTCAACAAAACCAATTGATTCACTTTCTATCGCAATTATCGATGACGTTATTACAACCGGTGCAACGTTATCAGCCTGTGCAGTTGTACTGAAAAATTGTGGTGCGAGTAAAATAACAGGTGTTTCTTGTTGTACCCCACAATTTGGCTATTAAAAAGGAGATATTTCATTGTTAAAAACAATAAGTAATTTTGATTTAAAAGGTAAAAGAATTCTTATTCGAGTTGATTTTAATGTACCTTTATCTAATGGTTTAGTAACTGATGATTTTCGCATTCGTATGGCACTACCAACTATAAATCATTGTTTGGAATCCGGAGCATCAGTGGTATTAATGTCACATTTAGGTCGCCCTAAAGGACAAATTGTTCCCGATCTGAGTTTAATTCCAGTTGGCGAAAAATTGGCAGAATTAATCGAACTGCCAATAAAATTTTCAGATGATTGCATTTCGGAGGACGCCAGGGATGTTTCATTAGGACTACGCCCTGGAGAAATTCATCTTCTTGAAAATCTTCGATATCATAACGAAGAAACTGATAACGATCCACGATTTAGTGAATTACTTGCTAAACATGGTGAAATATTTATTAATGATGCTTTTGGAACTGCACATCGTCCTCATGCCTCAAACGTTGGCGTTTCAAGATATTTTTTGCATAAAGGAATCGGCTTTTTATTTGAAAAAGAACTACAGTATTTAGGTACTGTTATTAAAAAACCTAAACGACCTATGACATTAGTTTTAGGTGGGGCTAAAATTGGTACAAAATTAGAATTAATAAATAAATTTATTGATGAAGCTGATGCTATAATTATTGGCGGTGGAATGGCATTTACATTTTTAAAAGCCAAAGGGATTAATGTGGGTGGTTCCTTGGTAGATGAATCAATGCTGAAAACCGCATCTGAAATAATTGAAAAAAGTCGAAAAGTAAATAAGAGGTTACATTTTCCTGTTGATGTAGTTGCAGCAAAAAGTATTGATGATATAAAATCAATAAAAGAGTTAAAAATTGATAAAATCCCAAATACCATGTCAGGTTTTGATATAGGTCCTGCAACTATTGAAAGATATTCTAAGTTATTATTATCGTCTAAAACGATTATTTGGAATGGACCAATGGGAGTGTTTGAAAAACCTGAATTTGATAATGGAACTTTAAAAATTGCTAAAATTATGACAAAAGCTAAGGAAGAAGGAAGTGTTGTAATAGTTGGTGGCGGTGATACAGCTGCTGCTGTAAAATCATATAATTTAATTGACGAAATGTCGCATGTTTCAACCGGTGGAGGAGCATCTTTGGAATTACTTTCCGGAAATAGATTGCCATCTGTTGAAGCATTGGAGGGATAAATGAAAAAACACGCAATAGTAGCTGGTAATTGGAAAATGTACAAAACTCCTACTGAAGGACACGATTTCGTGAAAGATTTTGTGAATTTGATGTTGAATATAGAAGATATGGAAGTTATATTTTGCCCGCCTTTTTCGGCGTTATTTAACATTGATGTTGTACTCAAAGAAACTCCTTATAAATTAGGTGCGCAGAATTGCCATTGGAAAAACGAAGGTGCTTTGACAGGAGAAGTTTCAGTAAGTATGTTGAAAAATTGTGGAGTTGGCTATGTTATTGTAGGTCATTCTGAACGTCGACATATATTTAATGAAACTGATAAATGGATTAACAAAAAGGTGAAAGCAGTCTTAATTGGCGGTTTAAAACCGATTTTATGTATTGGCGAAACATTGGACCAGCGAAAAAGTAATGAAACTAAGGACGTTCTTTTTTATCAATTAAAAGAGGATTTAAACGGAGTGGAAAAACTAGAGGATGTTGTTATTGCATACGAACCAGTATGGGCAATTGGAACAGGAGAAACTGCCACTACTGAACAAGTAAGTAAAGCGCATAAATGGGTACGTGATATTCTATTGGATTTATATTCGCAAGATATTGCTAAAGATACATCAATTATATATGGCGGTTCAGTAAAGCCGGAAAATGCCGGAGAATTATTTGAAATAAAGGATGTAAACGGATTTCTAATTGGCGGCGCAAGTTTAAAAATTGATTCGTTTAAAGAAATAATTTTAACAGTTAATAAAAAATTAAAGGTTTAAATGTGCAAACATTTTTAATAATTATACATACAATTGTTAGTGTATTACTGGTTGCAGTTATATTGATGCAAGCCAGCCAAGGTGGTGGTCTATCTGGAACTTTTGGCAGTAGTGCTACCAGTGCACTTTTGGGCGGACGAGGAGCCGGTACATTTTTAAGCAAACTTACTACTTATTTGGCGGTTATATTTTTGGGTTTAGCGGTGGTAATTAGTTTAATTAGTTTACCATCTTCTGTAGAACCTGATTCTATTTTGAAACAAGAAGCAGAAAATCAAAGTATAATCCCAGGAGCTGACTTATCGTTGCCAACTTCGGTACCGATAGATGATGGCAGTGTTGAATAAAATTGCCGAAGTGGTGGAACTGGTAGACACGCTATCTTGAGGGGGTAGTCTCCTATGGAGGTGCGGGTTCGAGTCCCGCCTTCGGCACAAAATTTGAATAAATGAGAGGTTGATAAATGAAGACAACTAAATTGCTACTTATGTTAGTTATACTTATGAGTCTATCTTTTGCGGATGATTTAGTACCCGATGATCTTTACACAAATGGACTTGAATCACTGAAATTAAGTGATTGGGATTCTGCAGATAGTCTCTTTAAAGCAGCGTTGAATTTAGATGCTGATTTCGCACCAGCGATGGTCCAATTAGCCAAAATAAGTGTTAGAAATGGTGATATGGATCAAACAAAAGATTATTTACGTCAGGCGATTGAAGCTGATCCTGAAAATCAAGAATATCGTGAAGAATATGATAATTTGAATGAAATTAATAAATTTATGTCTCAAGGTGCACGCGAACTTGATGCAGGAGAATATGAAAATGCTATCACATCATATTCAAAAGTCTATGAAAAATACCCCTATATGACAGAAGCAATTTATAGCTTAGGTGTTGTAAAAATGCGTCAAGGTGATTTTGACGCAGCTATAGAATATTTTAACAAGGCATTAGCAGTTAACGAAAACCATGAAAAAACTCTAAAAGCGCTTAAAAGCGTTGCCGGCAATATGTTTAATGAGGGTAATAATTATTATCGCCGCCGCGACTATAATAATGCCTTAGACTACTATAAAAAAGTTGTAGCCATTGATAATTCATTTTATCAAGCTTATTATCAATTAGGAGTTGTAGAAACACGACTAAAAAATAATCGTAGTGCAATTAAAGCTTATTCAAATGCTGTTGCAGCAAAATCGGATTTTTATCAAGGTTGGTATGGATTAGGTATATCTAAAAGATCGGACGGAGACAATCAAGGAGCTTTAAAAGCTTTCCAAAAAGCAATCGATATCAATCCTGGTTATGCAAAAGCTTATTGTGCGATGGGAGATATTTACTACAAAACAAGTAAATTCGACAAAGCAAAATCATCTTGCCAACAAGCTATTCAAGTTGATGGTTCATATGCTAAACCATATATTACACTAGCTACTATCAACATTGACAATAAAGAGTACGATCAAGCTTTAGTCAATTTGGAGTTGGCTACAGCGCTTGATCGAAAGGATTCTAAAGCGTGGTTAAAAATTGCACAAGTCCATAATATTTTAGGAAATTGCGATGAAGCTAAACGTGCCGCAAGAAAATCACTTGATTTAAGTGGTAAATCCGGCGGTGCATGGTTGGAATTAGGTATTGCTGAATACTGTGGTGGAGCGGGCAATAAAACAGCAGCTCTAAATGCTTTAGAAAAAGCTCGTGGAGATCGCACTTGGAAAACTTATGCTGAGTACGAAATGGATAAAATCAGGAACCCACATAGGTACCAAAACTAATTTTCGAAATCAAATATCGATTAATAAATTATGATCAAGGCAGTAATATTTGACCTTGATAACACTCTCCTCGACTTCAAAAAAATGAAGGAACATGGAGTGCGTGCAGCAGTCAGAGCAATGATTGAAGCTGGTCTTGATTGTGATGAAGAAGAAGCATACGATTTTATTTTTGAGATTTATTATCGTAAAGGTTGGGAATATCAAGTAATATTTGATGATTTTATAAAATATAAAACCGCTGAAATCAGTAATAAATTGCTTGCAGCTGCCATAGTCGCGTACAGGCGAGCTAAGGAAGCATCGCTATTAGTTTATCCAAATGTTCGTCGTACTTTAATACATTTAATTAAACATGGAATCAAGATAGCAGTAGTTTCAGATGCCCCCGGCAGAGAAGCGTGGATGAGGATTTACTACCTTAATTTACACCATGTTTTTGATATTGTGCTCACATTCGACGAAACGAAAGTACATAAGCCGTCCCCCGTACCATTTAAAATGGCGTTAAAACAACTTGATATTAATCCTGATGAAGCTATTATGGTAGGCGATTGGCCAGAAAGAGATGTAGTTGGTGCGAGTCAAGTTGGCATCAAAACAATATTTGCTCGTTACGGGGATACGGTCGATATCAAAAACTCCGGCGCTGATTGGGAAGTTGATGATATTTATAAAGTTGTACATATTGTCGATGAGCTAAATGGTGTCTGATGTTTTCATTGGAACGGATATTGTATCTATTCCAAGATTAAAAAAAACGATTAATTCTTTATCTGGTGATAAATTTATAAATCGCATTTTCACCAAAAATGAAATCGACTATTGTGGCGATAAAGTTAATTCAATTATACATTTTGCTGGGCGTTTCGCTGCTAAAGAGGCAATAACAAAAGCATTATTGTCATCGGAAATAATTGAGTCAATTAGCATGAGATCAATTGAAATAATTTCAGGGAAAAATCGGAAACCGGAAGTAAATTTAACCATAAGTAGCAAGTTACAATTACAATGCAAAGTATCAATATCACATACTGATGAATATGCTATTGCCTTTGCTTTGTTAGAAATAGTATAATGAGATTATTAACTAAAGAGCAAGCTCGGGAGCTTGATAGGATTGCCATAAAACAAATGGGCATTCCTGGGATCGATTTAATGGGGAAAGCGGGGTCTGCTGTTGCCGAGTATGCACAAAATATGATTGCAGGAATTCATACTCCAAAAGTAGCGATAATCTGCGGTAAGGGTAATAATGCGGGTGACGGATATAAAGCAGCATTAGAATTACAAAAAGTCGGGGTAAACCCACAAATATTTATCCTACTTGATAAAAAAGATATCACAGGTGACTCATTATTTTTTTATGAAAAGTGTGTAAAGGAAAATGTTGCTCTAACGCACTTAGTTGAACTGCCAAAACAAAAGTATGATTTAATTATTGATGCGTTACTTGGTACTGGTTTCAAAGGCGAACTTCGCGCTCCTATTTTAGATTTTACAAAATGGATAAATAATCAAAAATCATTGGTTCTATCAATAGATATTCCTTCAGGAGTCAATTCAAATAGTGGAAATGTCGCTAAAAATGCGATTATCGCTGATGCAACCGTTACAATGAGTATGACAAAAGTAGGAATGACATTAGAACCTGGTAAATCGCATTGTGGCGAAGTCATTCCTGTGGACATCGGTTTTCCGGATATTTATAATGAATTACATGGCATAAAATATAGAATGGTAGATGAGGATTTAGCCTACAAATACTTAAAAGCACCTGATGTAAATACACATAAACATCGTCAGGGAAAAGTACTGGTTATCGCTGGTTCGCGCGGTATGACTGGTGCTGCAATTTTAGCATCGCTGGGAGCTGTGCATAGCGGAGTAGGTTTAGTGACTACTTGTGCCCCTGAATCACTTAATAATATTTACGAAACAAATATTATAGAAGGTCTCACGGTAAGTTGTCAAGATGATGGTAAAGGATATTTCACCGTAAAAAATTATGATGAAATCGAAAAATATTTTGATTGGGCAGATGTTTTACTTATTGGCCCGGGTTTAGGAAAAAATGAATCAACAAAAAAATTAGTAATAAAAGTAGTGACAAATTTTACCAAACCATTAGTTATTGATGCTGATGGTTTAAGTTGCTTTGCTGAAAATTTGGAATTATTTAACAAAATAAAAAGTGATTACATTATTACACCTCATCATGGAGAGTTGGCAAGGTTAATTAATGAAAATACCTCCGTAATTATTAATAATATAATTGAATATTTACAAAAGTTTATGAATGAGTTTAATGGGACACTAGTTGCTAAAAATGCTCCAACATTAATTGGTCATGGAAATGAAGTAGTTATTAATTCAACAGGAAATCAAGGCTTGGCAACCGGTGGTACCGGAGATGTATTATCGGGTGTGATTGCTGGTTTCGTAGCTCAAGGTATTTCGACTCGTATTGCAGCAGAATTGGGTGTATTTATTCACGGGATGGCAGCAGATAATGTTGCTGAGCGAAAAGGATATCGAGGGCTGATTGCCTCTGATTTATTAGAGACTTTACCACAGGCTATTATGATCTATGAGTAAAAAAACATTTCGAATTATTTTAATATTTTATCTTTTTGTGATATTGGTTGTATCTACAATCCCGGGTGGGGTACTGCCAAAGATTGATATTATTTCAATTGATAAATTGCTACACATTATTGAATATTTCATTTTGGCATTTTTAGCGATTAATGCAATAAAAATACCTTCAACTAGAATAATAATTTTGATTATAATTATCGGAATCGCCTATGGCGGATTTAATGAAATATGGCAAGGAATGGTCGCAGATCGATTCGTTAGTGTTAATGATGCAATTGCGAATGGAATTGGAATGGTTATTGGTAGTATTGTATCTGTAAAATATTTATTAATGACGCATGATTGAAAAATTATACATCAAAGATTTTGCAATTGTGGATAAAATGGAGATTTTATTTAATGAAGGTTTAACCATTATTACTGGTGAAACGGGATCGGGTAAATCAATATTATTGCAAGCATTAAACGTCTCGTTAGGTAGTAAAACATCTAAAACGATGGTTAGGAGTAATGCTGAAAGAGCGGTTGTTGAAACAAAACTTAATTCAATTGTATATCGTCGAGTATTAAGTAAAAGCGGTAGAACAAAATCATATTTAAATGATGAACCGTTTACTGAAAATAATTATCGTTTAGCTTGTGCTTCTTTAGTGGATTTTCATGGTCAACATGAGCAACAATATATAATGAATGATTCTTCACACATTGATTATCTTGATGCATTTTGTGAAATAAATATGTCTGTCGAAAACTGTACTAGATTATTTAACTCGATAAAGAAAAATACAAAAATATTATCCGATTTATCAGAAAAAAAACAAATTTCAGAGAAACATCAGGAATTATTGTCTTTTCAACTAAATGAAATTTCAGTCATTAATCCGCTACCAAATGAAGATATTGAGTTAGAAGAAGAATTGCAAACTTTAAAACACCTTGATGAATTAGTTGAAACAACCAATCGGTTATCTTTGGAATTAACTGATGATGATGAATCGATATATAACAGAATTTCTTCGTCCTTAATTGCGCTTGAAAAATTAGTTAGTATTGATCAGAAACTTGATGAATTTTCTGAACTTATTCGATCTGCCTCGCTCAGCGTACAAGAGACATCTTCTGGTTTAAGCGATTATATAAATTCTCTTAATTATGATAAAAACAGATTAATAGAAATACAAGATCGCCTAGGAGCAATTGATGGTTTAAAACGAAAATATGGTGGTTCTATAGTTGCTATATTGAATACTAAAAATCAAATTAGTGAAGAATTAAATAAATTTTCATCATTAGATGAAGATATCGACCAAATAAAAAAAACAATTTCAGATGAAAAAGTCGATTATCAAAATATAGCCGAAAAAATTCATATTAAAAGAGAATTTGGATCTGAGAAATTATCAAAAGCGATTGAAAATGAGATGCTGTTGTTAAATATGCAAGATGCGAGATTTAAAATTCAAATTACGCAAAAAGTATTTAATGATTCATTTGCATTTTTCAAAGGAAATCCTGTACTTGCAAACGAGAAAGGTTTTGATAATATTCAATTTTTGTTAAGTGCAAACCCTGGTGAAAGATTAAAACCACTTGTAGAAATTGCATCGGGTGGTGAAATTTCCAGGATCATGTTAGCAATAAAAACGGTATTTCAAAATAATGATCCTATAAATTCACTGGTATTTGATGAAATAGATAGCGGTATTTCTGGAGTAGCAGCTGAAAAAGTTGCAAATAGTTTGGCAAATCTCGCAAAATCCAAACAAGTTATTTGCATTACTCATTTACCACAAATTGCAAGAAGCGCAAAGCATCATTTGCATATTTCAAAGATGGTTGAAAATGGTAAAACAGTTGTTACAGCTAAATACTTAAATGATGATGAGAGACAACGTGCTATATTTCAATTATCTACGGGTGAACGTAATTTTAACTAAAACGTTTATATTTTATTTAATATGGAAAAATTAGTAATAGAAGGAAATCATCAATTAAAGGGTGAGGTCCAAATAAGTGGTGCAAAAAATGCTGTATTACCTATAATGGCTGCAGCTTTGTTGGTGGAAGGTGAAACAAAAATAAATCGTGTTCCCAATTTACGAGATACACGTACAATGGCTAAACTTTTGGAGATGCTTGGAGCTAAAGTTCATTTTTCCAATAACAAGATGATGATAGATGCTATGAAAGTTGATAATC
Source organism: bacterium (assembly GCA_030606865.1). GTDB lineage: Bacteria > Fidelibacterota > Marinisomatia > Marinisomatales > JAHJCW01 > JAHJCW01. The sequence goes on along the minus strand of JAUWFQ010000006.1, from coordinate 7,676 downwards.
CGGTAGCGCCTTATGATTTGGTAAATAAAATGCGTGCATCATTTTATGTTTTGGGACCATTAGTAGCGCGATGTGGAAAAGCGATTGTATCATTGCCGGGTGGGTGTGCTTGGGGTCCAAGACCTGTAGATTATCATCTTAAAGGATTAGAAAAATTGGGTGCCAAAATCGAACTTGAGGGCGGTGATATTATTGCTAAAGCCAAGAAACTAGTCGGTAATAAAATTCGATTTGATTTTCCATCAGTAGGAGCAACAGGAAATATTTTAATGGCGGCAGTTCTTGCAAGAGGTGAAACAAAAATTGAAAACGCAGCCAAAGAACCTGAAATCGTGCAATTGTGTGAATTTTTAGTATCAATGGGTGCTAAAATCGGTGGAATTGGAACAACCGAAATAACAATAGAGGGTGTTAATGAACTTATGCCACAAGAGATATCAGTGATTCCTGATAGAATTGAGGTAGGTACTTTTTTAATCGCGGGAGCCGCACTTGGTAAGATCACACTTAAAAACACCATTCCTGAGCATCTTTCGGTTGTAATCGAAAAATTAATTGAAGTTGGTGCGGATATAAAAATTGATAAAAATGACATTACAGTAAAACGCGGAAAAAAAATTAATGCAGTCGATTTAACAACTGCGGTGTTCCCTGGATTTGCTACAGATTTGCAAGCTCAATGGATTGCCTTAATGAGTATTGCAACAGGATCGTCAATTGTAACTGATACAATTTATCATGATAGATTTAGTCACGTACCAGAGTTAAATCGCTTAGGAGCGAATATAACTGTTGAAGGCAATTCCGCTATTGTACGAGGTGTAAAAGAATTAATAGGCGCAAAAGTTCGCTCTACTGATATTCGTGCGAGTGCCTCGTTGGTACTCGCCGGTCTGATGGCAAAAGGAGTGACAGAGGTTAACCATATACACTATATAGATCGTGGATATGAACAAATTGAGAACAAATTTGCGTCACTGGGAGCTAAAATAAAGCGTGTCTCTATTGATGATTGATTCTTTTGGTATCAAATTATTTGCAGTTAACTTTAATTTTAAATCTCTAGAGGATATTTAATGAGGATAGTAATAATTGGTGTGGGTGAAGTTGGTTTTCATGTTGCTAAAGCCCTAAGCCAAGAAGATTTTGATATAACGGTGATAGATAATGATCCGGAAAATTGTCGACGTGCATCCGAGCATTTAGACGTAATAGTTGTACAAGGAAACGGAGCAAGTCCTAAAAATTTAATTGAAGCAAATGTTGATAAAGCAGATTATGTTTTTGCGTTAACAAGAGTTGATGAAGTAAACCTTATTGCATCGCAACAGGCGAGACAGTTAGGTGCCAATAAAGTAATAGCTCGTCTCCGCAATCAACAATACAGTGATGCAAATTCTATTATTAAACCTGAAAAATTTGGAATTGATTTAGTAATCCACCCGGAAAAAGAAGCATGTTCAGAAATTGTAAGATTAGTTGAGCATCCATATGCGATAAAGGTGATGGATTTTGAAGGCGGACGATTAAAAATGATTGGAATTAGAATTTCTCTCCATAACCAAATTGTTGGACGTTCAGTCAAGGAATTATGCGATGACAGTAAGGAACTCAAATTTGGTATTGTATCGGTAATTCGTAGGAATAAAACTATTGTACCGTGGGGAGACTTTATTTTTGAACCGAATGATAGAGCATATTTTATAATAAAAACCAAACATCTTGAAAAATTATTAAATATACTTGATATTAGTAATCAAATATCTAAACGAATAATGATTTTTGGTGGCGAAAAAATCGGTTATTCTATAGCAGAATTATTACAAAAGGAAAAATCTGTTAGGTTAGTTGATAATAGAAGAGAAAAATCAGAACAAATTGCCGCAAAGTTAACTGATACGATGGTCATTAATGCTGATGGAACAGATTTAGAATTTCTTAAATCCGAAAATATCAAAGATGTTGATAGTTTTATTGCTGTTACGCATGATGAAAAAGCAAACATTCTGAGTGGAATATTGGCACATCAATTAGGAGCAAAACAAACTATTACCCATATCAATACAACCGAATATTTACCGTTATTACAAGATTTGGGAATAGGTTCTGTTGTCAGTAAAAATATGGCAACAGTTAATAAAATAATCAGAAAAATATATAGTGATAAAACTGAAACTGATCTAATTGCTTTTGAAGAGATGGATATTGATATAATTGAATTACAACCTGAAGCAGGAAGTAAAGTTACTCAAAAGCCTTTAAAAGATATTGATTTCCCTAAAGATAGTATTGTGGGTGTTATAAATCATCATGGAAATTTGAGTATTGCTCGAGGTGATTCAATTATTACTGAGGAAGACACTGTACTGATATTTTCAAAGACGAAAGCAATACAAAAAATTCGAATTTTATTTGGTCTTTAATGAATAAAAAGACAATCCTTAATATTCTTGGTGCTCAAATTGGAATTTTGAGTATTACCTTGCTAATACCGGCTTTAATCGCCTTAGCCTATAAAGAATATGATTTTGAAGGTTTTATATTATCGGCAGTAATAACATTTTTTATCGGTGTTCCTTTATGGTACTTTACAAGAAAAAGTAAAACATTATCCACTAAAGATGGTTTCCTAATTGTAACATCTGCTTGGATTATTACAGCGATCATCGGAGCATTGCCATTCTATTTCAGCGGAACAATTCCGAATATAACCGATGCTTTCTTCGAATCAATGTCGGGGGTTACTACGACCGGTGCAACAATTATCGGTAATCCGATAACACTTCCTAATCTGCCACTGGGAATTGAAAGTTTGCCACACGGAATATTATTTTGGCGTTCATTCATACAATGGATAGGCGGGATGGGGATTATCGTTTTTACGATAGCTATTTTACCGTTGTTAGGAATTGGTGGTGTTCAAATGTTCAAAGCGGAAGTTCCAGGTCCGGTATCTGATAAATTACGTCCACGCGTGAAAGAAACTGCTAAAATATTATGGTTAGTTTATGTCGGGTTTACAGCGTTGGAGACACTTTTACTCGGACTTGGGGGAATGACTTGGTTCGATGCAATATGCCACGCATTTACTACAATGCCTACAGGTGGATTTTCAACAATGAACGCAAGTATTGCCGGATGGACAAGTTCAGCAATCCATTATATAATAATATTTTTTATGCTGATGGCTGGCATAAATTTTGCTCTTCATTTTCGAGCTATGTCCGGAGATATAAAAGTATATTTCCGTGATTATGAATTCAAGATTTATATTGGAATAATTCTTCTTGTTACACTTGGAATATTTATTATTGTGAGTCTTAGCGATGGTGGTTTCACACATATTAAATTTAGAGATTCATTGTTCCAAACAGTTGCAATTATTACAACAACCGGATATGGAACCTACGATTATGAATTATGGGGATACTTCATTCAATTTACTCTTGTTGGACTAATGTTTATCGGAGCTATGGGTGGGTCGACCGGAGGTGGAATGAAAGTAATACGTATTTTTCTCATTATTAAGCACGGTCTTATGGAAACCCGTCGGCTATTACATGCACGGGCAATTATTCCAATAAGGATCGGTGACCGGTATATCAATGAAAGTATAATACGAAATACACTAGGATTTTTCCTGTTTTACGTAGCAATATTCGCTCTTACAGCTGCGTCTTTAACAGCGATGGGAATTGATATAACTTCTGCGATAGGAGCTGCTGCATCAGCAGTTGGAAATATCGGCCCTGCGTTAGGGTCGTTTGGTCCTACGGATAATTATGCATTATTACCCGATATTGGAAAGTGGATTTTATCATTTGCAATGTTATTGGGACGATTAGAAATATTCACAGTATTAATATTATTTAGCCGAACCTTTTGGAGATAATTGTAGGAGTATTTTATGGAATTTATCAAAATTATTGTAGAAAATTATATTGCCACGATTACAATTAATAGACCTGAAGCGTTAAATGCGATGAATAAGGTTGTTGTCGCTGAATTAAAAAAAGCAATGGAAGAATGTGTAAAAAATGATGATGTTGGTGTAATTGTTATCACTGGGGCTGGTGAAAAGGCGTTTGTAGCGGGTGCTGATATTAAATCAATGCAAAAAATGTCCGGTAGGGAAGCGTTAGAATTTAGTCGTGAAGGACAGGAAATGACTATGGTGATAGAAAATTCGCCTAAACCGGTAATAGGTGCTATAAACGGATTTGCATTAGGCGGCGGCTGTGAAATCGCCTTGGCGTGTGACATGCGTATCGCATCTGAGAATGCGAAATTTTCACAACCGGAAGTTGCTCTCGGCATTATACCGGGATGGGGAGGCACGCAACGTTTACCTCGCTTAATTGGAAAAGGACGAGCAATAGAAATGATTATAGGTGGTGAAATGATAGACGCGGAAGAAGCATTGAGAATTGGACTTGTGAGCCATATTGTACCGCAACCGGAATTATTGGAAAAAGTATATACATTGGCGAAATCTATACTAAAAAATGGACCTGCCGCAGTTGGAGCAGCTTTAGAATGTATACATCAAGGTTTTGATAAACATTTAGAGAATGGATTGGATATTGAACTAAATGCTTTTGCTGAATTATTTGAAACCGATGAACAACGCGAAGGTACCACTGCTTTTGTTGAAAAGAGAAAACCTAATTTTCGAAAATAGTACATAATTATTCTGTTCATCTAACTAAATAATATTTATGAGGTTAAGTTATACGATTTATCGTTTGCAATGTACTCATCCATTTGGAATTTCCCGTAGTTCCCATGATTATTATGATAGGGTTTTTATATATTTAGAACAAGATGGTTTTATCGGCAGGGGAGAAGTGGCTCCATCTGAGAGATATAACGAATCTATCCCACAAATACTTGAAAGATTAAAAAATAAAATTATCCTCCCAAAAAACGTTACAAATGTTGATGAAGTAATTGAAATATTTGATCGATATACTGATGGTATAAAATCATTTCGCTCGGCATGTGTTAACGCATTATTTGATTGGTGGACACAAAAGAATAATATTTCTCTACATGAGTATTTTAATTACTATGGAAAAATCAAAAACTCAACATCCTTTACGATAGCGATCGGTGATTTTGATGAATTAGCGCAAAAAGTTAAGGAAGCTAAAAAATACAAAATATTAAAAGTCAAGTTAGGGATTGATAAGGATAAGGACATAATATCTACTATTAGAAAATTTACTGATAAACCAATTCGTGTTGATGCCAATGAGGGTTGGGACATAAATACAGCTATCGAAATGAGTAGGTGGTTAGCTGAACAAAATGTTGAATTAATTGAACAGCCTTTACCTGCTAACGATCTTGATAAAATGGTTGAATTAAAAAAGAATTCATCATTGCCTTTAATTGCTGATGAAAATTGCCATACATCTTCTGATATTGAGAATCTTGTAAATAAATTTGATGGAATAAATTTAAAATTGGCAAAATGTGGAGGCGTTGATGAAGCATCAATAATGATAAAGACCGCAAAAAAATATAACTTAAAAATTATGTTTGGTTGCATGGTTGAATCATCAATTGGTATTACAGCTTTAGCTCAATTTGCATCTCAGGCCGATTACCTTGATCTTGATGGCAATTTGTTAATAGATAATGATCCATATAATGGTTTACAAATTGTTAACGGTGTCCCGGTATTGCCAAAAGGCAATGGACTAGGTTTAAGTTTAATAATCGATTATCAAAATAAATTTCCGGATTTAAAATGAAAATATTAGGAATTGAACATATAGGTATTGCTACAGATAACTTGGATAAAGATGCTCCATTTTGGAAATTACTATTAAACAATTGTGAACATATTTCGGAAGAAGTAAAGGAACAAAATGTAATAACCGAAATATTTGATACTGGACGGGGAAAAATAGAGTTATTAGAAGCCACATCTCCTGAATCTCCAATTGCAAAATTTATTGAAAAAAGAGGTAAAGGGATCCACCATATCTGCCTTGAAATTGATGATATTCAGCAAGCAATTAATGAATTAATCGAAGCCGGTGTTGAATTAATTGATAAAACTCCTCGAATTGGTATAGAGGGATATATGATTGTTTTCATTCATCCAAGAAGCACGGGGGGAGTGTTAGTGGAACTTGCTGAAAAACCTGAGAATTGAAGATTTAAGATTGAATATTTAAACATAAAGAAAGGCATTGTTCTATTAATATTATAGTATTGAAATTGTTAAATATTTTGCCCCAATCGGGGCTTTTTTATTTACTTCTTTTTTCGACAAAATCTATTGAATTTCAGTTGATACAATGGCTTTAAAAGACAAACTAAAACTCGTTCCTACAAAACCGGGAGTATATTTATTTCGTAATGATAAAGATGAAATTATTTACATTGGTAAAGCTAAAAATCTACGGAATCGAGTAAGATCCTATTTTCAAAAGAATAAATATCAGACACCTAAAAATCAGGCATTGATAGCTCGTATTGAAGACTTAGAATGGATAGTTGTTGCCAACGAAGTAGAGGCGTTGCTAACTGAAGCAAATCTTATAAAACAGCACACGTCCAAATATAATATTGATTTAAAGGATGATAAATCTTTTCCATTTATTCGTGTTACGAATGAACCATATCCACAGGTATTTTTAACTCGTAAAATTATAAAGGATGGATCGAAATATTTTGGTCCTTACACTAATGTTGCACTTTTAAGACAAAGTCTTAATGCATTAAGACGCGCTTTCCCAATTCGCACTTGCACATATTATCTTGATGAAAAAATTGTTAAGGATAAAAAGGTTAAACTTTGTTTGGACTATCACATTAATAAGTGCGAGGGACCTTGTGAGGGCATTGTTAGTCAAGAAGAATATAATGGAATGATCAAGCGCGTAATTGAATTCTTACACGGCAATACATCGGTTACCGAGGATTATATTACCAAGCAAATGGAAATCGCTTCTAAAGAGAAGCGATTTGAAGATGCCGCGCTTGCCCGCGACCAACTTACAGCAGTTAAGGATTTTAAAGCACGACAAAGAAAAATCACTGCCAATTTTACCGATCGGGATGTATTCGCTTTTGCGCGGGAAGAAAATTTAGGAATAATGGTAATTGTAAGAATTCGCCAAGGACGATTATTTAGCAGGGAGAAGATATCATTTCAGGGTTTAGACGACGATGCAAGCGTATTAAAATCGATAATAACAAGATTTTATATGGATGGAGATTCAATTCCACCTGAAATTTTATTACCTAAAGAACCGGATGATGAAAAGGAATTAATTAAATGGTTAAGCGAAAAAATAAATCGAAAGATCAAATTTTTATATCCGCAACGGGGTGAAAAAGCGCAGGAAAGCAGAATTGCTTATCAAAATGCAAAATTATTATTAGGCGAGTGGATTATCAATCGGAAAAAACGCAAGGAATTTTATCCGGCTTCGGTTGCGCAATTACAAGAAGACTTGAATATGAAAGCACCGCCACGCCGGATTGAAGCATTTGATATATCGCATTTGGGAGGAACTGATACAGTAGCATCAATGGTGTGTTTTGTCGATGGGAAAGCACGGAAAAGTGAGTATCGTAAGTATAAAGTGAAAACTGTAGTTGGAATCGATGATTTTGCCGCGATGCACGAAATCGTTTTACGTCGTTATAAGCGAGTA
>JAUWFQ010000156.1 GCA_030606865.1 bacterium | reverse complement strand
TATTGCCATACCTTTAGTAAATAATCAGACTGCAGAATTTGGTATTGCCGAAAGTATTACTGATAATATCATTGAAGTATTCAATGAAGAAAATATATTACGTATCGTAGATGAGGGTAATGCCGATTCAATCTTACACGGTACAATAATAAGTTTAGAGGATGCACCTTATACTTTCAGTAGTGAAGAAGCCGTTTCGGAATACCGAATTAATATAACTATGGATATTACTTGGAATGATGTTGATAATGATGTTGATTTGTTAAAAAAGAGATATTCAGGTTGGGGTGCCTATGGTTTATCCGGTGATATAAACACCGATGGAATTGATAATGATGGCGACGGTAAAATTGATGAAGAAGATGATGAGGAGTTTGGAGAACCACGTTCATTTGCTACAAAAATTGCAATAACAAAAATTGCCGAAGATATTGTTAATAATATACTAACATCTTGGTAAAACAAAAATAGAGTTAATAAAGGATATGGAAAAAATATTTATAAAAGATTTAAAAAAACATGATGGGAATGAAGTTACCTTAAACGGTTGGGTCTATAATGTTCGTTCAATTGGAAAAATATGGTTTTTAATTTTGCGTGATGGCACCGAAATGTTGCAATGCGTTGTTGTGAAAAACGATGTTGATGAGGAAACTTTTAAAAAAGAAGAATTGTTAACACAGGAATCATCAGTAACAGTAACCGGAATCGTTCGTTTAGAGAAACGAGCTGTTGGAGGAGTTGAACTTGGCGTAAAATCTATCGAAATACATCAAATAGCCGAAGAATATCCGATTACACCTAAGGAGCACGGTACAGCTTTTTTAATGGATAACAGACATCTATGGATTCGTTCAAAAAAACAGCATGCAATTTTAAAAGTACGACATCAAATTGTAAAAGCGTCACGGGACTTTTTTGATAACAATGATTTTGTATTATTTGATGCGCCTATGTTAACAGCTAATGCCGCGGAAGAAACGACAAGTTTATTTAACGTAGATTATTATGGTCGTACGGCTTATTTATCGCAAACCGGACAGTTGTATGGTGAAGCGGGAGCGATGGCTTTCAATAGAGTTTATGTCTTTGGTCCGACATTTCGTGCTGAAAAATCTAAAACACGCAGACATTTAACGGAATTTTGGATGCTCGAACCAGAAATTGCCTATTGCGATATCGAAGAAAATATGGAATGGGCAGAAAAATTAATTGTCTATATAGTTGAACAATGCCTTGAAAATAGTAAAGAAGAGTTGAATTTTCTTGAAAGAGATATTTCAAAATTAGAGAAAATTAAAGCACCATTTCCTCGATTAACTTATGATGAAGCAGCTAAATTATTAAAAGATAATGGTGTTGATTTTGAATATGGAAGCGATTTCGGTGGAACCGATGAAACAGTAATCGCAGAACAGTTTGATAAGCCTGTTATAATACATCGTTGGCCGGCTGATATAAAAGCTTTTTACATGAAACGAACACCGGACAATGAAGAATTAGCACTCGGTATGGATGTATTAGCACCTGAAGGTTACGGAGAAATTGTAGGTGGTGGTCAGCGTGAGGATGATCATGATACTTTAGTTAAACGTATATTAAAACATGACTTACCAATGACTCCTTTCAAATGGTATCTTGACTTAAGGATATATGGAAGTGTTCCACATTCCGGATTTGGACTAGGTATAGAAAGAACTGTTGCATGGATTTGCGGGATTAAACACATTCGCGAAACAATTCCGTTTCCGCGTACAATAACAAGATTGGAACCATAATGGGCTTCGCTGCAAGAATCGCTGTTTTTGGTGGCAGAGATATTGATAAAGATACTTATAACGACACGGTAGAAATCGGTAAATTTCTTGCCAAGGAAAACTTTTTGGTATTTTGTGGTGGTGGTGAAGGTGTTATGGAAGCTATTTGCAAAGGTGTCAGTATCGGTAACGGAATTAGTATTGGTTTGCTAAAAGGTGATAATCTTGATGAAAGTAATAAATATCTAACAATCCCTATTCTAACAAATATGGGAATTACTCGAAATGCTTTATTACCTCTTAATTGCGATGTTGCAATTGCAATTGCCGGTAATTACGGAACTTTAAGCGAAATAGCCTATGGCTTGCAGCTAGAAATACCTGTTTTCGGTTATAATACTTGGGATATTCCGGGTGTTATTTCCGTGAACAACGTAAATGATTTAATAATAAAAGTTAAGAAAACCTTGCAATAGAATAATATTAAAAATAGAATTATTAAAATCAATATAGGATTATAAATAATATATGAAATTTGCAGAAATTTTAGTAACCGGCAAAGTACAGGGTGTTTGGTTTCGAGATTTTGTTAAAAATAATGCTGTTGTTCTGGATCTTAATGGATGGGTGAAGAATAATTCTGACGGAACTGTAAGTGCTGCTGTTGAAGGCGAAAAAGAAATTATTAGTCAATTGATAAACAAATTAAGAATAGGTTCTCCACTATCAAAAGTTCAAGATGTAAAAGTAAAATGGCAACCGTTTGAAAATAAATTTAATTCATTTAAAATAATAATATAGAATATGAAAATTGCACTTTGTCAAATAAATCCAACCGTAGGTAACTTTAATTCTAATAAGAAAAAAGTATTAAACTATTACTCTAACACTCTAAGATTAAATGCTGATATTGTTGTATTTCCGGAATTAACAATAACAGGTTATCCTCCTCAAGATTTATTACTAGAAAACGGATTTGTTGAAGATAATCTAATTATCTTAAAAGAAATTGCTATGCAAACTACAATTCCAATGATAATCGGATTTGTACGAAAAGAAAATGGCAGATTGTACAATAGTGCTGCATTATGTCAAAACGGTAAGATTACAAATACTTACGATAAAATATTGTTACCAACATATGATGTATTTGATGAAGATAGATACTTTCATAATGGAAAAAATCCAGGTATTTGGGAAATAGTACATAATGGTAAAAAAGTAAAAGTAGGTATCCAAATCTGCGAGGATTTGTGGGACAGGGGATACGATACAAAAGTTTCAAAAATGCAAAAAGAAAAAGGTGCAGATTTAATTATCAATATTTCCGCTTCGCCCTATCATGAGGGGAGAATTACTGAGCGTCAAGAACTAATTAAGGAAAAAGTAAAAAACATTAAAATACCGTTTTTATACTGTAACCTTATTGGTGCGCAGGATGAACTGATATTTGACGGAGAATCACTTGCCTATAACGCCAATTGCGATCAAATTGCTCAGGGGAAATTGTTTGAAGAAGATTTAATTATGGTAGATATTGCAACAAAATTTAAAATGGAATATCCAGTTTTACCAAATGAGGAAAAATTATACAATGCGCTTTGTTTAGGTGTCAGAGATTATTTCAGGAAAACAGGACATTCCGAAGCGCTGATCGGTTTGAGTGGTGGAATTGATTCGGCTTTAGTGGCCTGTATCGCAGCTGATGCGTTAGGTGCGGATAGTGTGCATGGCATTTCTATGCCATCGTATTTTTCGAGCGGGCATAGTGAATCAGATGCGAAACAATTAGCGGAAAATTTGAAAATAAATTTTGATACTATCGCAATTCAAAATATCGTTAATTCATATGAAACATTACTTAAATCACAATTTGAAGGAACTAAACGGAATGTTGCAGAGGAGAATATTCAAGCGCGTACGCGCGGAAATATTTTGATGGCGTTATCAAATAAATTTGGTTGGATGGTGCTCTCAACCGGTAATAAAACTGAAATTGCCTTAGGTTACTGCACGCTTTACGG
>JAUWFQ010000120.1 GCA_030606865.1 bacterium | reverse complement strand
GCGTAAGATGATGACTCAGACGATGATGCGGACGATGATGACTCAGACGATGATGCGGACGATGATGACTCAGACGATGATGCGGACGATGATGACTCAGACGATGATGCGGACGATGATGACTCAGACGATGATGCGGATGATGATGACTCAGACGATGATGCGGACGATGATGACTCAGACGATGATGCGGATGATGATGACTCAGATGATGATGATTCAGACGATAATGCGAAAAAGATAACAATTTGTCATAATGGACATAGTATTACAATTTCTATTAATGCATTAAGAGCACATATTGCTCACGGAGATTATGTTGGACCTTGTGAAGCTGGTGACTCCGACGATGATGCGGATGATGATGACGCAGATGATGATGACTCAGACGATGATGCGGATGATAATGACACAGATGATGATGCGGATGATGATGACTCAGACGATGATGCGAATGACAACGACGACTAATATTTAACATTCCATCCAATAAAAATTTAAGCCCTGTTTATCAGCAGGGCTTTTTATTTTAACATGGTCAAATATGAAGACATTTTGGATACACTATAATTAGTGGTATCACTTAAGGAAAGAACACCTGCTTCCCAAGTTGGGCACGAGGGTTCGATTCCCTTCACCCGCTCAATTAATAAATAACATTCACACCACGATCTATTAATTGAGGAATATATGTGTTGATAGAGATATCGCTCAATGGATTGTTATATAGTAATACGTAGTCGCCGCCACCAATTCCCCAATTGTTTACTAATGGTAGAATATCAGATATATAATTATTTTCTAAGTTAAGTTCATATAGTTCATGTAATTCTGTGAGGGAGGTTATATCAACAATAATATTATAATTAAGTAATAATTTAGCAAGTTTATTCAGATTCGCAAGTGAGTCAATATTAGAAAGACTGCAATTTGTCATAATAAGGTTCTGTAAACTGGTAATATTAGCAATCGAATCAAGATTTATTACCGGTGTATTTGTTAAATACAAAGTTTGAAGGTTGCTAATATCTTGGATGTCGGAAAAATCAAATTGATTTAAATTAACTAATTCAAGCGTATTTAAACTGTCGATATTTCCGATTGGTTCAAAATTATCAATCGGATTACCACTAAGAGTTAAGTATCGTAAATTCAATAGATTACTTAGAGGCGAAATATCTTGAATTGTAGTATTATTTAAAAATAAAGTAGTTAAATATTTTAAATGTGAAAGAACATCTATAGAAGGTAGTGTATTATTATTTAAATATAAATTTGTTAATCCACCCAACCATAAGAATGGTTCCATATAACTAATTATATTGTTGTCAGCTTTTAAAATGGATAACTTTTTCAAAGTAATAAGTGGGACTAAATCTGATATGGAATTTTCACCGATATCAAGAGTATTGAGATTTAAGCAGAATTCAATACCATAAATATTTTCTATATTCCTGTCTCGGGCATATATTTTAGTGATTGTATCTAGTTCAGTGTTGATAATATCTCCGGTCGGTTTGTTTAAATGCTCGCGTATTACTATTCTAAAATTTTCATCTATTATGTTTACGATTCCTGGTGAAGATAGTATTGCGTCGGAATATATTTTTACACCTCTCGCCTGAATCATTGGGATATATTGTAGAATAGTTTTATCGCTCAATGGATTATTGAATAAAGTTAATATATCGTCACCAATGCCTATTCCGGGATTATCAACAAATGGCTTGATATCTGAAATTTGGTTATTTTCTAAAGCAATATTGTTCAATAAAACTAATTTAGATAACGGTTCAATATTTATAATGTCATTTCCTCGAAGTGCAAGGATACGTAAACCTGAACAGTATTCAATACCAGAAATATCATGAATATTTTTATTATCTCCGTACAAATATGTGATTGTCCACATATCATGATTAGTTATATTTCCTGTTGGTATTTCGAGTTTTTCACGGATCAATGCTTCTAAATTTGGATCCGGAAAATTTACAATAATAGGTTCGGGGTCTCCTTCTACGGGATTAAGACTACATGACATAATCAATCCGGTAATGAAAGCAATCGCAATTGCGGAAACTGTTTGACTTATTCTCATAAAATCTTTATATAATTCAATAAAATGATAATATCAATTTAAGTAAAGTTACAAGGTGAAAAGCTTTAATAACATATCTATTTTAACATAACGATATTCATTAAATTGTCTGATAGAATTGAATCAATAATGAATAAAAAACTTCCATTAATTGCAATAATTGGTCGCCCGAATGTAGGGAAATCAACATTTTTTAATAGAATGTTAAAAGCCCGCAAAGCGATTGTCGATGCCCAAGAGGGTATAACTCGTGATCGTATTTACGGTAAAATGGATTGGGAAGGGCATGAAATAAATATTGTAGATACGGGCGGTTTTATACCGAATGATGTTGATATTTTTACCGCTGCGATTCGAAGTCAAATAAAGCAGGCTGTTGAAGAAGCGGATTTAATTTTATTCATTGTTGATGGTCGTGAAAACACAACTTCGAGCGATAGAGAACTTGCGCAAATCACCCATGATACAGGAAAAAAATGTATATTGGTTGTGAATAAATGTGACCATGCCGGTTTTGAAGAAAATATTTATCAATGGTATGAGTTAGGAATTGAAACAGTTATCCCTATTTCCGCATTAACCGGACGTTCAACCGGTGACTTGTTAGAAATAGTAATCGAAAAATTGGATATTACTTATCCGGTATCTGCGCAAGACGATGAAGATAATATGCGGATTACAATCGTTGGTATGCCGAATGTGGGGAAATCATCGCTAACAAATGCCTTACTGCAAAAGGAACAAACAATTGTAACTCCCATTGCTGGAACAACCCGCGATTCGATTGATTCGCATTTAGTTTGGTACGGAAAAAATATCACAATTGTTGATACAGCCGGTATGCGTAAATTTGCCAAAGTAACCGATTCAATTGAATATTATAGCAGTGTGAGAGCACGCCAAGCAACTGCTTCAGCTCATGTAGTTCTTGTGTTAATTGATGCGGAAAAGAGATTTTGCCGTCAAGATAAAACAATTATTGATTATGTTATTAAGATGGGTAAGGGGTTGGTGCTAATCGTAAATAAGTGGGATTTGATTGAGAAAGATTCGAGTACGATGTCAGAATATAAACGTGAAATTGCCGGAGGTTTCAAAACTTTAAGTCATTATCCGTTAATGTTTATTTCTGCATTAACTCGCCAACGCGTTTCCCGTGTTTTAGACGTAGCTTGGAATGTTTATGAAGCTAGAAGGAAACGCATTAATACTAAAGAATTAAATGAATGGCTCGCAAAAACAATTGCGGTACATCCGGTATCAGCTATACAGGGGAAATTGATAAAACTAAAATTTATTACACAAGTTCACGCAGAACCACCGGTTTTTGCAATATTTTGCAACTATCCAAAATTTATTTCAACCTCTTATCGCCGGTATCTGGAAAATGAACTATATAAGCAATTCAATTTTTCCGGTGTACCGGTGAAATTGTCCTTTCGAAATAGTTGAATTATACTATAAATAGCTCAAGTTCAGCGACTTATAAGGAAAAACGTTCGGAATTTATCGGTTTTTCTAAACCGATAACAAAAATACAAGATATAAATATTAACATTAAAGAACTGAAATCAAAATATCCCTCTGCGAGACATATTTGTTGGGCCTATCGAGTATATTTAGATGACACGATAACCGAAAATTCAAGTGATGCGGGAGAGCCATCGGGGAGTGCGGGATTACCAATTTTGAATGTTATAAAACATCATAATATTGTGAATTGCGGTATTTTTATCGTCCGATATTTTGGCGGTGTCAAACTCGGCAAACATGGGTTACTAAATGCCTACAAAACCACGGCAGAATTAGTCATCGCTGAAAGCGCTCTATTTAAATGGTTGCCAAAATCACAATTTCAAATTGGTTCATCGGTAAAATATTTTGGCAAAATTTCTTATATTGTGCAACAGAATGATGGAAAAATTATCAACGATCAAACGACGGCTAAATTAAACTTATTGATTGAATTACCGGTTGAAAAGTATAATGATTTCAAAACTGAATTTGATGAGATCACACAAAATTCGGGGATAATAAAAAAGCAGAGTGAGCATGACCAAACCAAGGAGGTAAGAAAATGACAATAGTAGGGAGTAGTATACTATTGAGGATCTTTGCTCACTCCGCTTATGAATTTACGCTACTATTTTAAAAAAGTTTCATTGAAATGGAGAAAAATATGAAAAAAATATTGATGATTACTTTACTGATAATTTTAGCTACTGGTTGTGATAATTCTGCCGATACGATAACAGTAGGATTTTGGAATGTTGAGAACCTATTTGATTTAGAAGATGATCCAATTAAAAATGATGATGAATTTTCATTAGGTGGTGATAAAATAATTACACAAGAAATTTTGGAGATGAAACTCGACCACATGACGGAAGTAATCTCCGACTTAAATGTTGATATACTTGGTTTGTGTGAAGTTGAAAACCGTAAGGTTTTAGAGATGTTAAACGAAAATTATCCTGAGAAAAATTATTCAATTGTGCATTATGAATCACCGGATTTACGTGGAATCGATGCGGCTCTTTTATATGATGCTGAAAAATTTACCGTTTTAGATTCATATCCAATCGAGATTCCATTTGGTGATGAAGCTCCAACCAGAGATATATTATATGTTAATGGAACATTTGATGCAACTACTTTACACATCTTTGTAAATCATTGGCCTTCTAATTACAGTGGGTTGGAGCGAGGAACTCGTCGTCGATCAGTAGCCGCTAATGTCTTGAGAAAGACACTTGATGAAATCTTGATGGAAAATGATAATGCAAATATTATTTTAATGGGTGATTTTAATGAAAGTCCATTATCCAAAGCGGTACAAGATGTATTAAATACAACAATTAACCAAGAAGAAGTAGATGACAATCCATATCAATTATGGAATCCGATGGCGCATATTATGGGGGTAGAAAACGGCGGAACGTATAAATATCGAGGAATTGATAATGTGATAGACCAATTTATTGTTAGTAAAGGATTGATCGATGAAAACGGATTGGAACTACATCCGTCTTCAGTTAAAGTATTGAATAAGGATAAATATCGCCAACAAGAAGGTGATTTTGCCGGATATCCATTCAGATTTTGGGTTGGCGATAATTTGCTCGGTGGATATTCTGACCACATGGCGATATACTGTAAATTATATCTGAATAATTAGTTATAGGGCAGTTGCAGAGGATTGCTTTATTTACTAACTTCCTGTCCGTTTTTTAACTAGATAACAATCAAATGATCGCGGGGTGGAGCAGTCTGGTAGCTCGTTGGGCTCATAACCCAAAGGTCGTAGGTTCAAATCCTTCCCCCGCTACGAGCACAAACCTCAGTTTCTCGTCTGAAACTGGGGTTTTTTGTTTGTAGAGGAGTGAAGTATCATGTAGCATATTGTAGCATGTTTTTCTACATATTGCCTACATTAATGCCTACACTAATGCCTACACTAACTTTTATACACTGGAATCCGATTTACA
>JAUWFQ010000140.1 GCA_030606865.1 bacterium | reverse complement strand
AAGGTCTAATGTTCATGAAAAAGATGAAATATTTGGTGTTGTTATTAAAGCTCAAGAATGGTGGAAAAACAACTGTCTGTATTTGTTACCGAAATCAAGAGCAGCCTTTTATAATTGCCTAGTATTTGCGACTAATCACAGAGATTATATTGACAGTCACAAACGAGATAGAAATAATATAAAAGAAATTGACGACAAAATACAAGACAGTTGGGATATTATAGTTGCACCGGGAAAAGTAATTCCTCAAGAATTAGAGTTACTAGCATTTGAGGACCAAGATAAGTTTTTTAAAAGTTAATTAAATTGTATCGGCATGCGGTGGAGTATTTACCGTAGAACCGGTTCCATTAGGGCGTAGCTTGCGTCTATAATATTCAAAAGTTTTTCCGGTATTTTGCCAATTTTCTATCCGACTAATAATCTTGATCTGAGGAGAATAAAGGGAATTTGATCCAACCTGAACATGTCCTGTTATGAAGCGGATGGACCCACGTTTTTTTGCCCAATTTAAATATACTCTTTTCAGCATTTTAGCGTAACCGTTCCCTTTATATTGTGCCATTATCACGAAGGCGTAGGTATAGAGTGTGTTATATTTCCCAAAATTTTCGTCCATCCTTGCCCATGGTTCTGAACTGAGTTCTTCTATCGGTACGCCAACGATGTAGCCAATAATATCACCGCGGTAGCGAGCAATGAACGGTAAAGAACTCTTCTTATTAAAATATTTGTGGATTGTTGCCTTAGTAAGGATGGCTTTTTCACCATATTCTTGAGCTAAATGCTTGGAAATTTCGATTAGAGTAGAGAAATCATTTTCTCCAACGTGTTCCAATAGTTCAATTTGGAAAACACCGCTGGAAGCGATTACCCGTGTAATAGAGTCTTTTTTTGATGCAAATTCAAGCTGTTCCACGCGGTAAAGTTACAAATTACATTCTAAATAATTATATTGATATTCGCACTAAGTTGCTCTTTGCGGTAAAAAATTGACGAAGTAAATTCTTTACTTATGAAATCGTTTACAACGCACTTATCCGAACAAATCACAATGAAAAAGTCCCATCTCTGCGTTGGGCTGGACATTAGCCCTGAGGGGCTCGGGAATAAAAATGCAAATGTAATCGATCTAATTGAACATTCCCTAAAAGTTGTTGATGCTACGATTGATCTTGCTGTATGCTATAAACCGAATTTAGCATTTTTTGAGAGATGGGGTTCCGATGGTTTTAAGTGGTTAGAGAAGATTATTGGATATATCGGAAATAACAGCATAATTATTGCAGATGGAAAACGTGGAGATATAGGAAATACTGCCAAACAATATGCAATTAGTATATTTGATTATTTTGGATTTGATGCTGTTACTATAAATCCTTATATGGGTGGCGATAGCATTAAACCGTTTATAGAAAACTCTGAAAAAGGTGTTTTTATTTTATGCCGCACTTCAAATCCATCTGCAAAAGATATACAGGATTTAAAAATAGGTACACAAGAAGTATATAAAAAAGTTGCAGAATTTGCTGTTAAATTAAATAAAAATAATAATATTGGGTTGATTGTTGGAGCGACAGCACTATCAGAAATTCGTAAAATTCGTAAAATTGCACCCAAACTGCCATTTTTAATTCCAGGGATTGGTGCCCAGGGTGGTGATTTGGAAAAAAGTATGCAATATGGAAATGATAATGGAGTTGCCATTATTAATATATCAAGAGGAATTAGTTTTGCGGGAAACATGAATCTTAAAGCAATTAAAAATGCTGCACAAAATTATGTTAAAAAAATGCGGGAAATAATAAATGGATAAAAATGATATTTTAGAAATATTCCGTTCCACAGGAGCATTATTGGAAGGACATTTTGTGCTTACATCGGGAAGGCACAGTGAAACATATTTTCAATGTGCTAAAGTTTTGCAATTTCCGGAATATTTAACTTTATTCGGTAGGATAATAGCTGATCATTTTGAAGATGATAAAATTGATGTGGTTATTTCTCCTGCTATTGGCGGAATTGTTATTGGAACAGATGTCGGTCGCCAATTAGGTGTGAAGACAATTTTTACTGAAAGGAAAGATGGCACAATGAAACTTCGTAGAGGGTTTGGGATAGAAGAAAATGAACGGATTTTAATAGTTGAAGATGTGCTCACTACCGGCGGTTCTATAAATGAAGTAATCGAGATTGTAAAAGAAAATAAAGGGAAAATTGCCGGAGTGGGGGTGGTAGTGGATCGTAGTGGCGGAAATATTAAATTGCATAACGATCAAGTGGCAGTTTTGGAACATAAAACTATTAGCTTTGCTGAGAGTGAAGTGCCGAGATATCTGGCTGAAATTCCTGTTGAAAAGCCCGGAAGTAGAAATATTTGTTAATATAATAAGAAATTAGATGTCAAAATTAAAAATTGGTTTAGCATTAGGTGGTGGTGGTGCACGTGGAGCAGCTCATATTGGAGTTCTGAAAGTTTTGCATAATAATGGTATTATACCCGATGTTATCGGTGGAACAAGTGCCGGTGCTCTAATAGGTGCCATGTATGCTGCTACTCAAGATCCAGAATGGGTTGATAAACGTTTCAAGGAGTTTTTGAGTAGCGATGCGTATGAAGAAATGGGGATTGGTCGGCTACAATCAGATCAGAATCCTGAATCCGTAATTGGACAAGTAACAAAATTTGTCCAAGATAGATTGGTTTTTGCGATGGCTCTAACTCGTACATCAATAATAAAAAAAGACCGTTTAGTAAAAGCTTTTGACTATTTAATACCGGTAAAAACATTTGAAGAACTGAAAATACCACTTGATGTATATGCAACTGATTTACAATCAGGTGAGACTATTTGTTATAATTCCGGTGATTTAATAGATGCAGTAACTAAGAGTGGCTCAATACCTGGTTTTGTAGAACCCACCAAAAATAATGACAAATTAATTGTAGATGCAGGTGTTAGCGCACCACTCCCTGTTCGTGAACTTAAAGAAAAAGCTAATTTTGTAATTGGTGTTGATATTTCTCGTGGTGCTCCTAAACAACCAATGAAAAAAGTAAATATTATTGAGATTATTACAAGAGCTGAACGTATTACATCGCAATACTATACTGATATGCTAGCGAAAGAATCTGATTTTTTGATCCGTCCGGATGTTCTTGGTTTGCATTGGTCTGCGTTTAGCAAATGCGATATATTAGTGGAAAATGGAATAGATGCAGCTAAGAAAAAAATTGTTGAATTGAAGGAAACGATTAAATATCGAAAAAGTTTGCGTTACCGATTGTTCCATTTGTCATCTAACTGACTATAAATTGTTGATTATAGTTTTAATTTCTGAGTAACAAAAATTATTATGAGTATGAATAAACTATTAATAGGAATATTTTTATTTTCAACTACCCTCTTATTTGGGCAATTCGAAGACCCTGTATCAGTCTCTGCTTCGGTTAGGGAAAATGTACGAGCTGGTGAAGTAATTGAGGTACAAGTCATATTTTTTATTGATAGAGGATGGCATATTTACGGAATGGAAGAGATTGAAAACGGTCCAATTCCTACTTCAGTTCAAATAGTTGGTGAGGCGATAGAGAAACAAGGAATTATTGTTGAACCGGAACCAATCGTATCTTACGATGAAGGTTTTGAAATAGATATACCTCATCATGAAGGTCGTACAATTTTTAATATTCCAATTAAGCTGAAGGAAAATGTTGAATCTGGAGAATTTTTACTAACAGCTAAAACAACATATCAGTCTTGCAATAACACAATTTGTTATCCTCCAATTGATCAATCAGTTGAATTCGATGTAATCGTTGAACTGGGTGAACCTCGGTCAGACCGATTGAATTTAGCGGAAGAATCAGAAATAGAAGTAAAAACGAATGAATTGACAACTTTAGATAATGCTATAGCAAAAGGATTTCGGTCATTTATATTATTAGCGGCATCTATGGGATTCTTAGCTTTGTTGACACCGTGCGTTTTTCCAATGATACCAATCACTGTTTCATTTTTTACTCAACAGGGTGAAACTTCCGGAAAGAAACCGATAAAAAATGCTTTAGTATATGCTCTTGGTATTATTACCACGTTCACTCTATTAGGATTCTTATTAGCCGTATTTTTAGGAGCTTCCGGTGCTAATCAATTAGCTTCAAGTCCGTGGGTGTTGGTGCCCTAGGCATATTCCAAAGATTGGTACTTTTCCAACTAAATCTCGGACGGTAGACACCCCGTAATCGACCACTTCAGGATCACCTGGTCCATTGCTCAAGAAAACACCATCGGGCTTCAGTTGAAGCACCTCATCTGCTGTCGTAGTACCCGGCAAGACAGTAACTTTACAGCCCTGTGAAACAAGATGCCTTGCGATGTTCCATTTCATACCATAGTCAAGTGCAACAACATGTTTTTCCCCAGTATGTGTCGGTTCGGGCGGAAATTCTCCACCCTCCGTTGGCTGGCGAAGCGGTGTTCCATCAGCAGTCAGCGGTTCCTTCCACTGACTCACATCAGAAGGCATGACTTCTCTCACAAGATCTCGACCAACGAGTTTTGGCGCTTCTCTGGCCATTTGTACCAGTTTATCTTCATGAAGAATTTCACTTGAGATGACGCCAGTCATTGCTCCTTGAATTCGAATGT
>JAUWFQ010000053.1 GCA_030606865.1 bacterium | reverse complement strand
CCAAATAAAACGCAAGTATTTCTATCAGTGTAATCAATAATTGAACTCATTGCATCCACACCGATGACGATAACTTTTTTGTAATTACCTGATTCAACAAATTTTGTACCTGTTTCTAAGGCATATAAAAAACCGGTACATGCACCGGAAAGATCAAATCCCCAACAATTTTGAGCATCCAAATTATGTTGTACACGGGCAGCAGTTGATGGCAACAATGTGTCAGGTGTTATGGTAGCAATAATTATTAAGTCTATTTCATTTTTATCAGTATTAGATCGTTCCAATAGAATTTTTACGACTTCGGTTGCCATATCCGCTGAAGCTTGACCTTCCGATACTAAACGCCGAGTCTCAATTCCGGTTCGTGCCCTAATCCACTCATCGGTTGTATCTACCATTTTTTCTAAATCAAAATTAGATAAAACTCGCTCTGGAAGATATTTAGCTGTTGTTGTTATCGCTACTTTCATTTGTATGCTTCTAAGTGGGCAGCCAATTCGGTTTTTGTATATTCGATTAATTTATTATCGATACTCTTTTTTGCTAATAATATAGAGTTTAAAAAGGATTTTGGACCGGAACTTCCATGACAGACTATTGCAATTCCGTTCACACCCAAGAGAGGAGTTCCACCATGTTCCTCGTAATCATATTTTTTCTTGATATTATTAAATATTGGTCTAATAAGCAATCCACCGAGTTTATAACGTAAGCTACTTCCTATGCCGGATTTGATAAAATTATAAAATACATTCATCCAACCCTCACCAAACTTGAGAATTGTATTTCCAACAAATCCATCGCAGATTAATACATTTGCTTCGCCATCAAGAAGATGTCTTCCCTCAACGTTACCATAAAAGTTTGAAAGCTCTTTTTTTAATAATTGGTATGCTTTTTTGTATAATTCGCTGCCTTTTGTTGATTCTTTACCTATATTGATTAAACCAATTTTCGGATTCTTTTGTTTTTCAACAAATTCTAAATAATGTGAAGCCATAATGGCAAATTGTAGTAAATGTTCAGGTTTAGCATCGGGATTAGCGCCGACATCGCAGATCACTTTTCCACCGGTTTCCGATGGAATATAAGCAGCAAGAGCTGGTCTTTTTACGTTTGGTATACGACCAAGTAAAAGAGTTGCAGCGGTCATAACCGCTCCGGTATGTCCGGCACTGATAAACCCCTCGGCCTTGCCGTCTTTTACTAACCGAATACCTTGAACAATTGGGGAATCAGGTCTTTTTTTAATTACTGTCACTCCCGAATCGTGCATTTCGACAGTTTGAGTAGTATGATGAATAGAAATTCGATCGGGAATACTACAGCTAAATTCTTCAGTGATAACATTTTTATCACCGATTAGTATTAAATGTACGTCATCCGAGGTAACAATTAATGCTTTCAATGCGCCTTGAACAGCAGCATTTGGCGCATTATCGCCACCCATGGCGTCTAAAACAAATTTCATAGAATAGAGTTATTCAGCAGCAGAAATAACTGGTCGTCCTCTATAATAACCGCAATTAGGACATGCATGATGCGGCATCTTGGTATCACTACATTGTGGACATGTCATATATGAAACATGTTGTGCTTTATAATGAGTGCGACGTTTACGTCCGCGTGCTTTTGATTGCCTAGTTTTTGGTAGTGCCATTTTATCTCCAAATGTTTTTGGCTAATTGCCTTTTAAATTTTTTAATGCTTCCCAAGGACTATCTTTTACTTCAATGGAACACCCGCAGTTTCCTTTATTTAAATTTGTACCACAATTGAGACAAAGACCTTTGCAATCCTCTCTACAAATACTCTTCATTTGTTTTTCTAAGAAGATAAGTTCCTGGAATAATGAGTTTAAATCAATTTCATTATCATCTTGAGAAAAGTGTAGTACATCGTCAGAATCATCTTGTAATAGTTCATCATAATCAGTTAACCAAAAATTAAAATCAGTGGTTCTTAAATCATGAAATTTAGTCAAACAATTATCACAAGTTTGTTCAAACGGAATTTTTAAGATACCACTGACATGATAACCATTTGAACTCCATTCAGCAGATAATTCTACTTTTATCGTATCTTCATAAAAATTCAATTCATCTGAAAGAAATTGATTCGTATCAATATCAAATAACTTTTTGCTTAATCCTTTATCTAATTCAGTACGATAAAGCTTCATATTTTGGCTGCAAAAGTAAGGATTTAATAAAGTTTATACAAGTTTAAATAGGAGAAATCTAATCAGTAGAATCTACTTTTTCTTTTTCACTGGCATCATCAATATTTTGGTCAGATTCATCGTCAGAAATATCGTCTTCATCACTGCGATACAATAAGTTCTCATCATTAGATTTTTTCTTAAATATTGTAAATATAATTGTCTCACCAACAGATAAGATTGATAAACCATAGGAGAATATTGACATTAATAGAATAAACAAAATTATTGCAACTATTGTACCGGCAATATATTCTGTACTTGATAATACAGTCCCATCTTGCAATGATAGTAATGTTTGTTGATTTACTATATCACAATGCAAGGCAGAAGACTGTGTAAATTTGCAAAAACCAAGTTGAGGATTTACTAGGTCAGTTGCCCATCCAACTATATTATAAAGTTTTGTGCCCATTAACCAATCTGCACCAAATATTATATTTATCAAATTATACCCCGCAAACCAGAACCATTTGAAGATTGTAATTCCAATTACTACAATCGGCAACAGTACTAGATGATATAATACTAATCGCCATGGTTGTGACCAAGTAACAGAATAACTTTGGAAAACAGTTCCCATTGTATCTTCTTCTAATGTCGCAACAATTGCAGGACTATATATAAGCGATGTGATAAACACAATTAGAGTATATACAGTAAATACCGAACCAAAGAAATATAGAATATAAAATAATGCAAATAGAATTTCACCGACAAATGGAATTTTTCCTATCAACGCAAAGATGATCGCTCCAACACCAAAAAATATTGCAATAAGTAGTATTGTTACCCAGCTTAATATAATCGGATACAGATGATTTTTAACAAATTTTTTCGCGTCAGCAACTGAATAAAAATCATTTCCTTTTAATTGTTTGTAGGTTATTCTCGAAACTGCGGTACATGCAAAAAATATTGAGATCACCCAAATTGCCACTCCAATCCAATATATTATATGAGAAAATAACGAAACATTTTCTGCACAATATATACAAGGATATAATCCAAATTTGTTGATTGCATCAGAAAAGTTATTACCCGCCAATATGAAAGCGATATACGATAAAATCCAATATATCGCGAAACCAAATAAGTTAGCTTTTAAAAATAACCAAATCTTTTTTCCGCTAAGTGCTAACCGTGGAGAACGGAAAATATCTCTAACGTCAAAATATAATTTCATAGGTTCCATAATTGTTACCTCATTATTTATTTTTGATATTGTGTAATCCAGGTTGGTAAACCTTGGTCATTCTTAATCTTATCGGCTGCTTGCAAAGCATCATTGCGAGTTGCGAATTTACCAATTCTTATACGATATAGGATTTGATTGGACGCTGTTGTATGTTCCTGATAATATGCATCATATCCTGCTTCAATTAACCCATTTACAATCTGTGTAGCAACGTCTATTTTCTTTTCAGCGGAAACTTGTATCGTAAAATTCGCTTCATCAATAGAAGTTGGTTGTGTTACCGTAGTAACCGGTTTTTCTTCAGTTATAACTTTTTCCTGAGTTGATACTGTGCTGCTCGATTTACTGATAACTTCATCAGCTTCTTTATCTTGTACTGTACTTTCAATATCTTCTACGACAGGTGCTCCCTCAACAGTCTCGTTTAGCCAATCATCTCTAGATTGCTGTTGTGCTGTAACTTCGGGAGTCGTTTCAATTATATCAAAATTATAGACAAGTGCGCCTAATTTATCGTTGTATTTCCAAACTGTAACTTGGATAGTAAAATGTCCTGTTACGTCCGGTACAAAAATAGCTTGAGATTTATTTTCCGAAAATTGAATATCAGATAACATAAGTTCACTAGTTTCAGGCAAATCTGTAATTTTCCAAATATAGTCAAATGTACCAACTTCATTAGGTATATCTGCCTTTAGTACAAATTGCTGTCCAACAACTCCTGTTTCGGAATCTTGCTGACAACTAAAAAGTATAATAATAATAAATCCTAACCCGAATAATCTTTTCATATCACTATCCTATTAATTATTTTTTGTGACTTATGTACTAAATTTGACACTCAATTTTGAAAAAAACAATGTCTATTGACATGCTATCAAATCAGCTTCCGAAAAGAAAAATCCAATCTCAATCGCTGCATTTTTATCGCTATCAGAGCCGTGTACGGCGTTTTCGCCAAGACTTGTTGCATAAAATTTACGGATTGTTCCTTCATCGGCATCGCCCGGATTTGTTGCACCAATAGTTTTACGCCATTCTTCGACTGCATTTTCTTTTTCTAAAGCTAAAACCCAACAAGGACCGGAAGACATAAAATTAGTTAATTCTTCGAAGAATGGTTTTCCTTTATGAATTCCATAAAATCCTTCTGTTTGTGTAAGGGTCATGTGTGTTAATCGTGCTGCTAATATTTTAAAATCTGATTTTAAAATATGATTAATTATTTTTCCGGAATAGTTGTTTTTTACAGCATCAGGTTTAATTATCGCAAGTGTTCTGTTTGTCATTATTTTCTCTATTTAATTAAGCTTTTCATTTTGATACCAATTTCAGCAGGATTTTCTACAACTAAAATATTGGCAGCTTTAAGGGCTTCCATTTTGTCTTGTGCAGTTCCTTTCCCACCGGCGATTATTGCACCGGCGTGTCCCATACGTCTTCCAGGTGGCGCTGTTCTTCCGGCAATGAAAGCAACAATTGGCTTAGTGAAATTATTATCAATTACCCATTGTGCTGCATCTTCTTCGTCTGTTCCGCCGATTTCGCCGATTAGTACGATACCATCGGTTTCGTCGTCTTTAGCGAAAAGAGATAAAGCATCAACGAAATTGGTTCCGTTTATCGGATCACCGCCGATACCGATTGATGTAGATTGCCCCATTTCATTATTACTTATTTGATGTACCGCCTCATAAGTTAATGTTCCCGATCTAGATATAATTCCGATCCTTCCCGGTTTATGGATAAAGCCGGGCATAATACCAATTTTTGCTTTCCCAGGTGAAATAACTCCCGGGCAATTCGGTCCAACTAATCTCGTCTTTTTGTTCTTTAAGAATTCATTGACAGTCACCATGTCTTTTGTTGGGATACCTTCGGTGATACAAATAACCAAATTAAGCTCAGCTGCGACTGCTTCCATGATCGCATCAGCGGCGAATGCCGGCGGAACAAATATAACTGATGTATTTGCGTCGGTAGCTAATTTTGCCTTGGTTACTGTGTTAAAAACAGGAATATTATGGTGGGTCTGCCCGCCTTTACCTGGAGTGACACCAGCAACAACTTTAGTTCCGTATTCAATCATTTGGCCGCTGTGGAAAGATCCTTCCTGACCGGTAATTCCTTGTACTATTAGCCTTGTATCGTTACCTACTAAAATACTCATTATTTTACCTCCTGCGCAGCTTTTACAGCTTTTTCAGCAACATCCTCAAAACTATTTGCTACAAGGAATTCTAAAGTTGAATTATTTAACAAGTCAGCTGCTTCTTTGGCATTGGTTCCTTCTAATCGAATTGTAACTGGCACTTTAACTTTAACAGTTTCCATAGCATCAATTACACCTTGCGCCACACGATCGCACCGTACAATTCCACCGAATATATTAATTAATATTGATTTAACATTTGGATCGGATAAAATTATTTTAAAACCATTGGCAACTGTTTCAGCATTAGCAACACCGCCAACATCAAGAAAATTAGCAGGTTCGCCTCCATATAATTTTATTATATCCATAGTTGCCATCGCCAACCCGGCGCCGTTTACCATGCAACCGACATTACCATCTAACTTAATATAATTTAACTGATATTTTCCTGCTTCAACTTCTGCGGGCTCTTCTTCAGCAATGTCACGTAAATCCGCTAATTCCTTATGGCGGAATAATCCGTTGTCATCAAAGTTAATTTTCGCATCCAGCGCAATTACATTATCATCCTTGGTTACAACCAGCGGATTAATCTCAATTAGTGAACAATCTTTTTCAACAAACACTTTCCAAAGCGCATTTAATATTTTTATGCCGTTTTTTACTTGAACGCCTTTTAATCCCAAACCAAATGCTAAATTTCTTAATTGGTAATTCTGTAAACCAACACTTGGATCAATCCATTCTTTGATAATTTTATCAGGTGTCTCTGCAGCGACTTTTTCAATCTCCATTCCACCTTCGGTGGAAACCATAAAAGCGTATTTACGATTTTCCCGATCAAGTACGATTCCGGCATAAAGTTCTCGATCAATATCAACTCCTTGTTCAATTAATAAGCGCTGAACTTCTTTGCCTTCTGGTCCGGTTTGGTGCGTAACTAAATTCATCCCTAGGATTTCAGACGCTAATTTTTGTACTTCATCACGGTTGTGAGCAAGTTTGACTCCACCGCCTTTTCCACGCCCCCCGGCGTGAATTTGCGCTTTTACGACAGCTAGCTTAGAATTTAATTTATCATAAACTTTAACTGCTTCATCAATGGAGAAAGCCGGAAACCCATCAGGAACGGCTACACCGTATTCCCGTAATATTGCTTTTCCTTGATATTCATGAATTTTCATTCTTATTTCCTGATTATGGTTCCTGATTTACCGTCTATTGCATTTTTAATATTTGGTATTGATGTAATCACAACCTTTTTTCCGTGATGCTTTAAAAAATATATTCCCGCTTCAATTTTTGGTTTCATGCTACCTGACTGAAAATGTCCGGCATCTAAATATTCTTGTGCTTGTACTGATGAAATTGTACCGATTTTCTCTTGGTTTGGTTTATTATAATTGAAATAAGCGTGATCTATATCCGTGATGATCCATAATTCTTCAGCTTTGAGAACACGTCCAAGTAAAGCTGCGGAATAGTCCTTATCAATTACAGCGTCCAACCCTTCTAAATTATTGTTTTGATCAAAATATACGGGGATACCTCCACCACCGGCTGCTAAAACTATTGTTCCGTGATCCACTAGTTTTTTTATACTGATTCCATGTCGAATATATTGAGGTAGGGGAGATGGTACAACACGTCTCCACTTACCCGGATTTTGTTCAGCAATTTGCCAATTTAACTCTTCTGCCAAATTATTTATTTTTTCTTTTGTATAACTGTGACCAATAAATTTGGTAGGTTTTTTAATAGCTGGATCATTTTTATCAACAACAACCTGCGTAATTATAGTAACAACTTCACGATCAATATTTTCTCTATGCAGAATATTTTGCAAAGATTGTTGAATCATATATCCGATTGTCCCTTGCGTGCCGGCTACACATACACCCAATGGCAGGGGAGGAACTGTATTGTGCGTTAAATCCATGCGCAACAATTCATCGCCGACTTGAGGACCATTGCCATGCGTAATACATAATTTATAACCGTGGTCTACAAAATGCATGATTTGAGCAAGACTCTCACGAGTTTTTGCAAATTGCTGAGTGATTGTTCCAGCTTCACCTCGGGGGGAAAGTGCATTCCCCCCAAAGGCAATCATCGCAGTTTTCATTTATTTTAGAAATGGTTTTAAAACGTCAACTAAAGTTGGTCGTCCGATTTCTTGTAAATCATAAGTTACGCGCACCGATGGTTGTTTAATGTCAATTATACGTCGCAAATCTATCGGTGTACCGATAATTACCACTTCGCATTTCGTTTTCGCGATAGTTTCTTCCAAATCTTTCATTTGTTGTTCGCCATATCCCATTGCCGGCAAAAGTTCTCCTATATCAGGATATTTTTCGAACGTCTCAGTGATTGTTCCAACTGTATATGGACGAGGGTCAACTACATCGGCAGCGCCGAATTTTTCCGCTGCAACCATGCCTGCACCATAGGTCATTTCACCATGTGTCAAAGTTGGACCGTCTTCAACGACTAAAGCGGTTTTACCAAGAATGAGTTCAGCATTTTCGACTGAAATGGGTGAAGCAGCATCAACGATTATTGCGTTAGGATTTGCTTCTCGTATGCTCCAACGGACTTCATCGATATCTTCGGTATCGGCAGTATCTATTTTATTAATTACGACAACATCTGCCATAAGTAAATTTGTTTCACCGGGGTAATAGAGACGCTCGTGACCCGGACGATGAGGATCAACGACAACGATATTCAAATCAGGTTTATAGAAGGGCATATCGTTATTACCGCCGTCCCAAAGAATAATATCAGCTTCTTTTTCAGCTTCACGTACAATTGCTTCGTAATCGACACCGGCGTAAACAATTGTTCCTGTATTTATATGTGGTTCATATTCTTCCATTTCTTCAATAGTGCATTCATGTTTTTTAAGATCTTCTAATGTAGCAAATCGTTGCACTTTTTGTTTTACTAAATCACCATACGGCATAGGATGGCGGATAGCTGCTACTTTATGTCCGGCATCTTTCAATATTTGCGCAATGCGTCGAGTTGTTTGACTCTTTCCACATCCGGTGCGAACCGCGCCAATTGCGATAACTGGTTTGGTTGATTTCACCATTGTAGGTTCGCCACCCAAAAATTTGAAATGTGCTCCCCAAGCAATTACTTTAGAAGCTTTATGCATAACATCTTCATGAAAAATATCTGAATATGAGAATACAACTTCTTCAATATTATTGTCTTCAATAAGTTGTTGTAAATCAGATTCATCATGAATTGGGATCCCATTCGGATAAAGCTTACCTGCTAATTCACACGGATATTTACGACCATCTATATCGGGAATTTGCGTAGCGGTAAACGCTACTACTTCATATTTATCATTATCGCGATAAATTAAATTGAAGTTGTGAAAATCGCGTCCTGCAGCGCCCATGATAATTATTTTTACTTTTGACATTTTATATTCCTTTAAATATTTGTTAAATAATAATTTGTTAAATTTTTAATATAGAAAATTTTGTTAACAAAAACCAAATTGTTGACGATAAAATAATAATTTTATTTTATATTGATTCATTTATAGTCCTTGGTAGAATAGTAGAGGGGTGAGAGGTATAGAATTATTAACGATGTAGTTCATTTGGAATTTCTCTTTTGTTTTTTCAAATAAGAGATATATCCATTAATCTTTTTAATAAGATCATACCCCTCTTTTCTCAATTCTCTACAAATTGATTTATCGTAATAATTTTCGTCGATACAAATATTAAGATCATCTATTATTTCTTCAGTAGAACCTCTTGCAATTCTGCAGAACCGAAGATTCTCTTGATAATGCCACCGACCGTGTCCCTCTGCAATATTATTTGAAATAGAAATCGCTGCTCTTCGCATTTGCGGCTCTAATGCATATTTTTCTTCAGGTGGAAGAGCGTTAATAACAGTATAAATCTTTTTTCGATAGTTTCTTGCTAATTTATATAATTCGAATGTTTCAAGTGTAAAATAATGTTCCAGTTCACTAACAAAATCTCCGTCGGTGTGGAACTCCGGTACATTATATTTAGTCTTTTCTACCATATTAATTACCGTTAACCAATAACCTCTCCACGTCTCTACCTCTCACATCTCTACCTCTCACTATCACCCATAAACGGATACCGATAATCTTTCGGTGGAACATAAGTTTCCTTAATTGTTCTTTGAGAAACCCAGCGCAATAAATTAAACATTGAACCGGCTTTGTCATTTGTACCGGAAGCTCTTCCACCGCCAAATGGCTGTTGACCGACGACAGCCCCGGTTGGTTTATCATTAATATAGAAATTTCCGGCAGCATGCGTTAAAGCATTAGAGGCTTCAATTATTTTTTCACGATCATTTGCGAATACACAGCCTGTTAACGCATAAGGCGATGTCGAATCAACAAGTTTTAATGTTTCTTTCCACTTTTTCGGATCATATATATAAATTGTTAAAACAGGACCGAATATTTCTTCTTCCATTGTTTTAAAATGTGGATCTATTGTTAAAATTGTTGTTGGTTCAATGAAATATCCTTTGGAATCATCGTAATTCCCACCAGTGATAATTTCTGCATCTTTTGCTGATTTTGCATATTCAATATAGCTTACAATGGAGTTGAAAGCGGATTGATCAATCACAGCATTTACAAAATTACCAAAATCTTCGACATCACCTATGTTGATTGATTCTACTTGTTTGACATATTTTTCACGTACATCGTTCCAAATTGTGGAAGGAATATAGGTTCGTGAAAGGGCTGAACATTTTTGTCCTTGATATTCAAATGCACCGCGTACCATAGCAGTTGCAAGTGCTTCGACATCTGCTGATTCATGGGCAATGCAAAAATCTTTACCGCCCGTTTCTCCAACTATACGCGGATATGATTTGTATTTATGAATATTATCACCAACCGTTTTCCACATATTTTGAAAGACGGGTGTGGAGCCGGTAAAATGAATTCCGGCAAGATTTTCATTGTTCATAACAACAGGACCCACTTTTGAACCTGGCCCGGGAATGAAATTGATAACACCATCAGGCAAACCGGCTTCTTTAAATAATTTCATTAAAAAATAAGTTGGATAAACCGCCGACGATGCGGGTTTCCACAATACAACATTACCCATTAAAGCCGGTGCAGTTGGTAAGTTACCAGCAATGCTTACAAAATTGAATGGTGTAACTGCGAATACAAATCCTTCAAGTGGTCGGTGTTCCGACATATTCCATAATCCATCCGGAGAAATTGGGGGTTGCTGTTCATAAATATCTTGAGCGTAATAGGCATTAAAGTTATAAAAATCAATAAGTTCACAAGCAGCATCAATTTCTGCTTGGAAAGCGTTTTTGCTCACATTAAGCATCGCCGAAGCATTTAAAGTGTCACGATAAGGTCCTTGTAATAAAGAAGCCATTTTCTTGAAAATTGCTACGCGGGATTCCCATGGCATAGTTGACCAAATTTTCCATGCTTCTAAAGCGGAATCAATCGCTAATTGTACTTCCTTTTCACCAGCAAGGTGGTAGGTAGCTAAAACATGTTTATGATTGTGAGGCATAATACATTGAGCAGTTTTACCGGTGCGTATTTCTTTCCCACCGATAACTAAAGGAATTTCAATCTCTTGCGATTTTAATTCATTTATTTTTTCTTTTAGCGCTGATCTTTCGGGAGTTCTCGGTGCGTAGGAACGAATTGGGTCATTGACTGGTATTGGAACTTGTACTTTTGAATTTTGCATTAAATTCTCTTATTATTAAAATATTGATTTTTGTGAATAAAAATATCGTGAAATTTATCTGTCTGAGCTGGTGAAAAACAAGCGTAGCGATTAGTTTTAAAATAACCTACTTTATGATTTCATTTAATATTCCTTTTGCGATTTCAATACTTTTCGATTCGACTAATCGCGTGCGATAACCCGCTGCACCGGGGAATCCTTTAATATACCAGCCGAAATGTTTCCGCATTAAATATGGTCCTCTATGCTCGCCGCGGCTTTGTAGAATTAGATCAAAATGTCTTTTACATAGTTTTACACGATCTTTCACTGATGGTTCAGCAACTATCTTTCCCTGTAATAGAGCTCGTACCTGTTTAAAAAACCACGGATTCCCCAGCGCCACGCGACCAACCATAACAGCATCGCAGCCGGTTTCGTCGAACATTCGCAAAACATCATCAGCAGTTTTTATATCACCGTTACCAATTACCGGAATAGAAACGGTTTCCTTTAATAATTTAATCAATTGCCAATTGGCATTTCCTTTTAGAGTTTGCATTGCTGTGCGCGGATGCAAGGTGATTGCTTTTACACCTGCATTTTCTAATAAAACACCGGCTTTTTCAACTATGATAGATTGCAAATCCCAACCAGCGCGCATTTTCACTGTTACCGGTAATTGCAGTACCGATTCCACTACGGCGTGTGTTATTTCATCCATTAGTCCTAAATCTTTGAGCGCTGCTGAACCGGCACCTTTTTTAGTGACTTTTGGAACAGGACAACCATAATTAACATCAAGAATGTCCGGTTTGAATTTTTCTACAACGAATTTCGCAGCATCTGCCATCACCT
>JAUWFQ010000163.1 GCA_030606865.1 bacterium | reverse complement strand
GAAAATAAAATATTTACAATTATTTATAGTATCAATTCTATTTTTTACACTGTTTTCCTGTAGTCCGCCGGCTTCGATGGAACTTGAAAAATCTTGGGCTGAGCAGACTTTAAAAGAATTAACGTTGCGGGAAAAAATTGCCCAAATGCTAATTTATTCTATGCATTTGGATTTCCGAAATAATGAAAATAAACAATGGCAGGAGATAAATCAACTGGTAGAAACTGATGGCATTGGTGGAATTCATTTATGGAGCGGTAATACGGGCTTAACCGTTACCATGTTGAATACATTTCAGCATAATTCAAAAGTACCAATCCTTGTAGATGTGGATATTGAAAGGGGATTGGAACAACGTTTTCCTGAGGGAACACAAATTCCACCGCAAATGGCGATTGCCGCTACAGGTAACCCGCAAAATGCTTATGAAGCGGGGAAAATAGTTGCATTAGAAGGGCGCAGTGTAGGCGTGCATTGGAATTTAGCTCCGGTTGTTGATGTGAATAATAATCCAGATAATCCGATAATTAATACACGCTCTTTCAGTGATGACCCCAATATAGTAGCGGATTATGCAGTACAATATATTAATGGACTACAATTCGGTGGAATGTTAGCAACTGCCAAACACTTTCCGGGGCATGGTGATACAAAAACTGATTCTCATAAATCACTCGCCACAATCCCAAGTGATTCAGCTCGTATGTGGTCGGTGGAATTAGCTCCTTACAAAAAAGTAATAGATGCCGGAGTTGATGCAATAATGGTCTCGCATTTAATCGCCCCTGATTGCCAACCAAACAGCAGTACACCGGCTACTTTATCAAAATTTTGGATTCAAGATGTCCTTCGAGGGAAGCTCGGTTTTAATGGTGCGGTTGTAACCGATGCAATGGACATGGGCGGAATTACTAACGGATTCTCATTTGACTATGCTTTTATTAATGCAATTAACGCCGGATGCGATATAATTATCCAAAAACATAATTATCGCAGAGCGATTGATGTCATTGAAAATGCAGTGAACAATGGAATTATTGCTATAGGTCGAATTGATGAAGCATCCCTGCAAATGTTGAAATTAAAAGAGAAGGCAGGATTGCATTTGTCCAAAAAAGTAAATTTCAAAACTATGCAAATAAATGTGGGTACTACTGAGTCACATCGCAAAGCAGAAAATATTGCACGGCAATCAATTACCGTTGTAAAAAATGATAGTAATCTTATTCCGGTAAATTATTTAAATAGTAAGCAGATTAATGTAATTGATATTTACGGGAGCAGTTTTAATCATACACAATCTGTTGCAACAAAAACACTATTAACAAATTTAATCAATGTTAATTCCTATGTAATTGATGAAACAGATAGTATTGAATATTTAGAATCAATTGCCAATAAAATAAATGAAAATAGTATCGTTATTTTCAATATTTTTTCCAAACCAAGCGCATGGAGGGGAACTGTTGCATTAAATGAAAATCAAACTGTTTTTATTAATGCGCTGTCGGAAAAAACAAAAAATATTATTATGGTTAGCTACGGAAACCCTTATATTATTAGAGATTTTCCAAATATTTCTACGTATCTCTGTGCGTGGGAAAATCAGATTGATTTACAAGAAGCAGGGGCAAGGGTAATATTGGGTCTTAATGATGTTAGCGGCAAATTGCCGATTAATATTCCCGATGTTGCAAAACGTGGAACTGGAATAAATTTAGATAAATCTCCAAAATACTTGCAAAAATTGCCTGTTGCTAGTGGAAAAATATTACGGACTGTTATGCCATATGAAGTTGGCGCGGAAATCAATAATCTATCAATATTATTGGATGAAGCCGTTGATGATTCAGCATTTCCCGGTGGTGTGTTATTAGCTGCGAAAGATGGAAAGATATTTATACATGAAGCATTTGGATATCATACTTATGCCAAAGAGAAACCAACTGGGCAAGGAAATATTTTTGATCTGGCATCGCTTACAAAAGTTATATCAACAAACTCAGCAATAATGAAATTGTTAGATGATGGAACAATTATGTTGGATGATTCAGTCGGTAAATATATTCCTGAATTTATAGATGATGGGATAGGAGATTTTGAGAATCGTAAATTAGTTACAATTAAACATCTATTAACACACACCTCAGGTCTACCACCTTTCAAATTATATTATGAAATAGAAGGTAATTACACAACTCGAATGGATTCTGTATATAAAACAAAATTGGATTCAATGCCCGGAGAAAAAATGGTTTATTCTGACGTAGGTTTTATCTTGCTTGGTAAAATCGTTGAAAGAGTCTCCGATAAAACATTAGATCAATTTGTAAAAGATGAAATTTATATTCCTTTAGGAATGATGGATACCTATTATAATCCATCTGAGATAAAGTTAAAGCGCATCATTCCAACAGAGTATAGTGAAATTGAGAGTAGGTTTGTACGTGGTTATGTCCATGATGAAAATGCATATAGTTTAGGTGGCATAGCAGGTCACGCAGGACTTTTTTCCACTGCCGATGATTTGGCAATTTTTTCCCAAATGATGTTGAACGGTGGTATGTACAATGAGGAAAGAATATTTAATGCTAAGACTATAGATTTATTCAGCAAACCTGGTAATGTAAAAGAAAGTAGTCGTTGTTTAGGATGGGATAGTCCAAGTGGATTATCTTCGGGAGGAGTATATCTTTCTGATAGTAGTTATGGTCATACCGGATTTACAGGTACTTCACTTTGGATTGATCCTGAAAATGACATTTTTGTGATTCTCCTTACAAATGCTGTTCATCCGCACCGTGAATGGAAGGATCCAAAATATTATGATTGGCGGCAACGGATACATTCCGCTGTGTATGAGTCATTAGGCTTTACTGAAATGAGTCCAAATTTTAAATGGCGGAAGGTTTGGGATGCGGAATAGAATATTATATAGAGTTTTATTAGTAATTTTTTTCGTTTCTTGCAGCAGTAAAACCGATAATTGGCAATGGATTGATACTTTACCAAAACCTTGGACATTGTCAGAATCAGAAGTATCTGAAATATTGCCGGAATTTCAAAAACAATTTCCAGAATTCGAAAAACGATTGAAGGCGTTTGCAATCTGGCGTATAGGAACACCGTATGACATTTTTAAGTTAGGTGAGGAAAAACCACTGGACATAGATCCAATCATCCGTTTAGATGTCTCTGATTGTACTGTACATGTATTAACATCGTTGGCTTTTGTACAAAGTAATTCCTGGGATGAGGCACGTAATAATCTCATCGAAATTCATTATAAATCTGATTCATTCGGGGATAAAATACCAACTTATCAATCACGTTGGCATTTTACAACTGATAGGATTCTATCAAATCCA
The DNA here is from genome assembly GCA_030606865.1 of bacterium. Lineage (GTDB taxonomy): Bacteria > Fidelibacterota > Marinisomatia > Marinisomatales > JAHJCW01 > JAHJCW01. The sequence continues at coordinate 119 of JAUWFQ010000163.1, read as the reverse complement.
AATACAGTAAATATTACCAATGAGCTTATTGATTCCAGTGAATTAGAAAATGTTGATTTAACATTAAATGTAAAAGAGGACGGTTCCGAATTATTGGAAATAAATTGGTCAAGAAAAGT
>JAUWFQ010000027.1 GCA_030606865.1 bacterium | reverse complement strand
ATTCAAAAAGTATTTAATGGTTATGTACAAGCTATTAACAAACAACAGAATCGTTCAGGAACATTATTTGAAGGAAGAGCAAAATCTATTTTACTAGGGAAGGAAGAATATTTGATACATTTAATTCGATATATCCATATTAATCCGGTTATGGCAAATCTTGTTTTAAAACCTGAACAATGGCAATTCTCAAATTACCTTGAATGGATTGGTCGGCGAAATGGTTCACTTTTCAGTAAAGAAACTTTTGATAATTTGTTTGATTCTCATAAGCAATATCAGAATTTTGTTGTTGATTATGTAGAAGATTTGAAAATAATAAAAGGATTAGAAAAATATTTATTGGATTGAAAGAAGACTAACCTTGCGAAGGTTGTGAACCTTCGCAAGGTTTTACGCTACCCGGCGGTATTACATTAAAGCAAAATGGAATTCTACCGGACATCGGACCAACAGTTTTACATTTAATGGAATTCACAATTCCAAACGATATGACAGCGGAAGTCTTATTATGAATGATAAAGTAAAATTTATTGAGCGAAAATCGAAACCATTTCCTACAATTGGGCAATCTATATGGGTTGTTGTATTACTATTTATTTTGATAATTATAGTCTACGGTCCTTTCAAAGCTGTATTTCTCAAACATATTAATAGAGATATTCAATTTCCAATTCTGTATTTGCTTACTTTTGGATTAATCCTATTATATCTTTATAGGAAATGGAAAAAAGAAGATAGCGGAGCAAAATTTAATTTTAAGATACAAAACTACAGAATATTACCAATTTTATTGGTGGTTGCTACAGCTATCTTTATTGTGAATATATTTATTATTAGCTCGATACCAATGTCTGATTCTATGAAAGAGTATTTGCGTGAAATCTTTGAACAAACAGGGATATTTACATTATTAACAGCCGTAATAATTGTACCAATATTTGAAGAATTGATATTTCGAGGAATTATCTTAGATGGATTTCTTAAACAGTATTCACCGATTAAGTCTATAATAATTTCTAGTCTAATTTTTGGAATTGTTCATTTTAATCCTTGGCAGTTTGCTATCGCGTTTTTGGGTGGACTGTTTATTGGTTGGATTTATTATAAAACACAATCTGTGTCATTAGCAATTTTTATTCATTTTATCAATAATGCAACAGGTACTTTGGGAGGTATTTTTGATGAAGAAAATTATATTGATGCAACACCTATAGAAATGTTTGGTGGTATGACTAATTCTATTTTGTTAATAACTACTGCAATTATAATAATAATAACAACAATTTATTATCTAAACGAAATATTTTCTAAAGAATATTCTACTTAGCGCCTTTGTACCTTCGTGGTTAAAAAATAAAGTTTTTAATGTGTTCACATTTTAAAATATGTTTTTCTCTGTTTCCGCTGTGGCTTACGTTTTTCTTAACAGCTCTCTTTTTAACTGCATTTGTGGTGTAAAAAACTGTCTGTACACCAAATTTAGTACTAAAATATCTACCATGGTTGCGGTACTGATCCACATGTACATTATCATAATTTGATAGCGGATTGCGATCAGCGGATCAATGCCCGCCAATATTTGTCCAGTCATAACGCCGGGGAGCTGAACCAATCCGACCGTCATCAAAGCATTAATATTGGGAAGAAGGGCAGCCTGTACTGATTCCTTAAATGAATCGTGAACTGCCGACTTGACCGGAGCACCTAATGAGAGCAGCATCTCTATTTCGTTTTCACGATGTGTAATTTCGCTAATAAAGCGATTAACCGTAAGCGTCGTGGAATTCAACGCATTACCGATGATCATTCCGGCAATCGGAATCATGGCATAAGGGTAAAACCACGGTTCAACAGTCAGAATTAATTTTAGTATTAAACCAAGTACGATGAAAACGGTGAAGAAAAACGATCCAAGTAAAATCCAAAATAAATTTGGTATTTTAAATTTTTTAAGTCTGCGATAACCTTCATAGCTTGCGATTACAATCATCAGCGAGACTAACCCAACCATAAAACTCCAATGATGTTGTTGGAAAAAATAAGTGAGGATATATCCCATTGCAGTGAGTTGAATAAACGTACGAAAAGTTCCGATCAGCAGTGTTTTTTCTATCCCTATTTTCCACCACCGGATAAGCCCAACGCTTATAGCAACAAATATCAGCGACACAATAACATCTGTCCAGGTGATAGCGTAAAATGATTGTGTCATTCCACCTCCTTTGCAATGAAAGCTTGCGCTATAGCAGATTGTGGATTATTGATAATGTCAACTGTACCCTCTTCAATAATTTCACCATCAACTAAATATACTACGCGTTTTGCAAATTTCCTTATCTCGTTATGATGATGAGAAACTAATATTACGGTCAGTCCCAATTTTTGGTAAAGGTCAAAAACTAATTTTAATATTTTCTGTGCTAATTGTGGGTCAAGATTAGCTGTCGGTTCGTCTAATAATAAAACTTCCGGTTTGTTTAATAATACGCGCGCTAAAGCGATCCGTTGTTGTTCACCACCTGAGAGAGAACGGGCATCTTTATTTAAAAAATCAGAATTCAAACCAACTTGTTCTAAAATTACATTTAATTCTTCATCACTAAATGCATTGTCATCTTTAGTCCATTTTTGTGTCATTGTTAGATTTTCTCTAACAGTTCCATTTATCATCGTTGGAGATTGGAACACCATTCCAACTTTTTGTCGTAACAATATTATGTTGTAATTGGTTAGCAGTTTGTCATTAAAATATATATTCCCGGAAGTCGGTGAGTTGAGGCAATTCAGCATTCTTAAGAGTGTTGATTTACCAGAACCGGATGGGCCTAACAACACAACAAAATCATTTTTATTAATTCCCATTGAAATATTATTGAGGATGTTTAATTCATCTACGAAAAAACTAACGCTTTCTAATTTGAATATTGAATTATTCATTATCAGTCGTTTTCATTTAGCTCTGCAACCAATTCATTTGCTTTTACGTTTGCTTGTTTTAATATTGCGATACCTGCTTCTGTAATATTATAATATTTTCTGATTTTCCCTTTTACATTCTCTTTTTTAGAGGAAATATAACCATCTTTTTCAAGTCTATGAAAAATTGGATAAAGCGTACCGAAAGCGATTTCATATCCGTGTCTTTTAAGTTCGGCTTGGAATTCAGAACCGTAAACAGGCTCTATTGCAGTATGATGTAATATGTGAATTCGGATAAAACCTAATTCCAAATCTCTGATTAATTTATTTTCTATAATTATTGTTAATATTGTATTGCTATATAGTGAAGCTATATCATGTATCGATATTATATCAAGCAGTTTTAATAATTGATTATGTTGTGGGGATTTTCTGTGTTTTGTAGAGACGTAAGATCTTACTTCTCTACTACTATGATGTTAGCATCCCCATGTAGGCTGGAATCTATATTTTTATATTGTCAATTTTTTCAACAGGAAGCCAATCATCCATATTTCCATAATCACTTTTATCTATAGCAAAAGGGGTTGTTTCTTCCACATTACTTACGCCAATTAAAACGATATATCTTTTTCCTGCCCATCTTTGAAACTGTTTATTTGTTAATTGGAGTTTATCTTGATGTTCTTTAACTAAAGAAATAGATTGTTCTCTTGACATTTTTTCAGAATTAATAACAGATGAAACAATACCTTTAACTTTTACTTCTCCTTCCGCATTATTATTAATGAAATATAAAACATCCTTAACATTAACTCTGCCATAAGGAAGTTTTCTTCCTGTTGCTCCGCGAATAATCATAGTTTTCTTACCATTTAGCAAATTCTCCATTTCGTTTGCCTTTGCATCAAGATAAACAACATTGTCCATTTTGTTTTCCCTTTATTGATTATTAACGGTATCTAATTTTTGCTTATACTTACCTATGTACCAGATTACTACGGCACCAATCATCATTGCAAAACAAAGAATTTGTCCCATCGAAAGATTAAGAATGACAAATCCTAAATGTTCATCAGGTTCTCTGAAGAATTCTATAAAAAAGCGAAAAATTCCGTATCCTAAAATATATAATCCGGTAATAAAACCGGGAAATACTTTAATTTTCCTTAAAGGCCAAAGAATTGCATATAACACAATCCCTTCAAAAAATGCTTCATATAGTTGTGATGGATGTCGCAGTAAACCATCGCGAGCAGCGGGGAAATACATACCAATTGCGGCATCAGTAACACGTCCATATAGTTCACCATTTATAAAATTTCCAATTCTGCCAAAAGTAAATGCCAATGGAATACCGGGAATTAGCAGGTCGGTTAATTTAAACAAAGATACTTTCTCTTTATGGCTAAAAATAATCCATGCAATCGCAATACCAATTACGCCACCGTGATAGGACATACCGGAAATGCCGGTGAACTGCCATGAGCCATTTACTTTAGCAAATGGTAAAATAATGCTAAAAGGATTAGATAGAAACCAATCGAAGTTGTAAAACAGTACGTAACCAACACGGGCGCCTATTAGTAAACCAAGTATTGCCCAAGTAACCGCATTGCTCAGAAATTCTGTTGTGTAGGGAAGTTTTTCGCTTTTTAAGCGATATTTTGCTAATAAGTAAGCAATAGTAAAAGCTACGATATACATCATTCCATACCATCTAATCGGAAAATTGCCGATTGTAAATATTGTAGGATCCATTTTGCTTGGCAAGTATTGCCACCAATGTAAGAAATTTTCCATATGATTTAACTCGATTTATCCAATTTTAATACGGTAAGTTTAAGGATTGAAAGTGTAAAAGTTTAATTAGTTTTTAAGTTTATGAGTTAGGGAGTTATAATGGATTTGAAAGAATTTTCGAAAGATCAATTAATCGGAATGTTAGATGATTTTGCTAAAAATTGGTTAGCACATGATGGTTTGTGGTTTCAGGCAGTAGAACACGATTTTGGGATGGAAGCCGCAATAAAATGCGATACCAATGCATGGCGAAAGTTCACTGTTATTGAAGCTAAACGAATTATGAAACGCCATAATATTCCTGAAAATAGCGGTTTGGAAGGGTTAAAGAAAGCGCTTGGATTTCGGCTATACAGCCGTTTAAATATTCAGAGCTTTGTTAACGAAACTGAAAATTCTTTTGAATTTCAGATGATTGACTGCCGTGTTCAGTCTGCAAGAAAACGGCACGGGTTACCTGACTTTCCGTGTAAATCAGTAGGACTTGTTGAATACACAGAATTCGCTAGAACAATTGATCCGCGTATTAAAACTACTTGTATTGCCTGCCCACCGGATAAACATCCTGATGAATATTATTGTGTGTGGCGATTTTTTATTTCATAAACTGTTTAACAATCACCATAATAGGTAATATAAAAAGTACTTGTATTATAATTAAACATTGTTTAGTTTATTTCTATATTATGTTAATTATAACATAATATAGAAATAAATATGAATTATTTATCATTTAAACAGAGTCTGCAAAATTATATAATATTTAATCTTAAGGATATTAGGAAGATTGATTTAAAGTTTGATTTGCGTCGCTTAAATGAATGGAAAAATAAAAATTATATTAAAATGATCCGTGACGGTCATTACATTTTTGCTGATATAGAAATAAATGAAAAAATAATATTTTTAATAGCTAATAAAATTTATTCACATTCATATATTTCCTTGGAAAATGCACTTTCTTACTACAATCTAATCCCGGAAGAAGTTTTTCAAATAACATCGGTTAGTACCAAAAAAACTAACAATTTTGAGACTTCGGTTGGAAATTTTAATTATCGTCATATCAAGCCATCCTTATATTTTGGTTATAAATTATTAGAATTTGAAAAAAGGAATATTCTAATAGCTGAACCGGAGAAAGCACTGCTAGACTATTTCTATCTTAATGCACAATTACGAACAGCTAATGACTTTAGAGAAATGAGAATTAATGATGATGAATTCGTTAATCAAATTAATAAAAGGAAATTCAATAAATATCTTAGGGCATTTAAAAATAAATCGCTTACCAATCGAACAAAAACATTTTTAAATATTATTCAAAATGATTAGCCTTGATCAAATATTAGCACAATATCCTGAATATTCGCAGATATATAAAAGAGAAATGATTCTGAAAGAATATCTCCAGTATAAAGTATTAAATATTATTTTTAACAGCGATTACGCAAATAAATTAGTTTTTCTTGGTGGCACGGCATTAAGAATTATTTATGGGAATACGAGATTTTCTGAAGATTTGGATTTTGATAATTTAGGTTTAAATGAAACTGACTTAATTCAATTAGGTAATGTTATAAAAACTAATTTAGAACTTGAAGGGCTAAATGTTGAAATCAAAACAGTGACTCGTAAAGCATATCGTATTAAAATTAGAATTCCTAAATTACTTTTTAATGTTGGACTTTCGTTGCTACCGGAGCAAAAAATATTACTTCAAGTAGATACTGCACCGCAGAATTTTGATTATAAACCTGAAAATCCGTTTTTAAATAAGTTTGAAATTTTCACTAGAATTTTTGTAGTTCCAAAAGACTTACTTTTGTCACAAAAAATTTATGCAGCAGTAAATCGCAATTGTACCATGGGACGCGATTTTTTCGATATAATATTTCTAATTGGTAGAGGAGCCAAACCAAACTATTTGTACTTAGAAAAACATTTACAAATACACAATCAAAAAGAGTTAAAAGAGTATTTATTAGAAAAAATAACTAATTTTGATTTTAAAAAATTGACCAAAGATGTTGAGCCATTTCTGATGTATCCTTACGAAAGACAAAAAGTACGTTGGTTTCCTGAATATATAACATCCAGTTTATAGCATAAACTGTTTAATAATCCCCGTTACCGAAAGCATAGCAGCAAATGTGACGACTATAGCTGCACCTGTAGGAATATCAAACACTAGCGAAGCGATCATTCCTAATAAACTTCCTACAATACCGAATATCCAACCGAAGACTAAGCGGTTGCGAGTTCCTTTAACAAATAATAACGCTGCAACGGCGGGAATTATAAGGAATGAAAACACTAATAACACTCCAGCAATTTTTACGGAGCTGGTAACTACGAATCCAAAGGTTATGTAAAAAAGAAAATCCCATAAACGAGTGTTAACCGTTGTATTGTTTTTTATCGCTCTTGAAGCGGATAAAAATTGATGTCGATACATATAATGAAATATTCCAATCACAGCATAAAGTGCAAATGTTTGAAATACAATTTTGGGCGTAACAAAAAGTATTGAGCCAATTAATAAATGATTAATGTGCTCAGCACCTTCCGCTGATTTACTAAATAATAAAATCATCAATGCGGCTGATGCTACATAAGTTATACCAATAATTGCTTCTTGAGGTACTTTTTCATTACGGGTGCGCGTATAGGAAAATAAAATTGCGCCAAGAAAAGTAAAGCCTAAAGCTATTAAATAGGTTGATGTGGCATCATGTTCCAGTCCCATTAGGATACCGACAGCAGTTCCTAATGCCGCTACTTGGGCGAGTGCGAGGTCAACAAATATGACCCCGCGTGTTACAACGTGCAATCCCAAATAAACGTGGATTCCTGTTAAGACAAAAGCAGCCAATAAAGGCCAAAAAACTAAATCAATGTAATCAATCATTATATTCCTTAAAAAAATTGGATATGGTTTGGAGGTTATATCGAATCATTTTTAAATAGGTTTCAGTATTTGGTAATGCACCCACGGATTGCGCTAAATGAACTATTTGAATGTCTGTTTTAACGGCTAAGAATTTTGGTGCTTTATCGCTGAAATAGGTTTCCATTCCAATTAATTTGATATCATCGGATTCGATTGTGCGTATTAATCTATCCAGGTGAATAGGGGATGGCATTATGCCCGGTTTTGGTTCAATAAATTGTACTGCTTCTAATCCGAAGCGTTCATTGAAATAAGGCCAGGAATTATGGTAGTAAATTAATTTTTCCCCGTGTAGATGATTGAAATCCTGTAGCCATTCAGTAAGTGAATCATTGATATTTATTATGAACTCGTTAAAATTGTTCTCGTAAAATTCACGCCCTGCCGGATCGACTGAAATAAACGCTTTAGTAATATTCTCAGCAATGATTTTACCATTTTCCGGATCAAGCCAGTAATGAGGATTTCCCATTCGATGGATATCGCCCATACTGGCGTCAATCTTAGTAGTTGGTACTTCTAAAGGTTTGATGTTTTCAGAGCAATTCACTATTGTTAGTTTACGGTTACGAGAACCATCAATAATTTGATTTGCCCATAAATCCAATTCCAAACCAACTTTCAGGTAAATATCAGCTTTTTTGACTTTTAACATGTAAGATGGTAAAACTTCCACATGATGGTGGTCCTGTTTACCGCTTGCGATACTGATAACCTTAATACGGTTATCGCCGATGGTCTTGGCGATATCGGCTAAATCGGTGGTAGATGCTACTACATTGATTTTACAAAATATGATTGAAGTTATTAAGATAGTAAAAATAATTTTTTTCATTGTATTACCCTAAAATTGATGTGGTTTATGAGGTCCCAATGCCCAAATAATTTGAGCCACTAAAGAAAGATGGGGATCTTCGGCGCCATGATATACTTGATGAAGTCTTAGTCTAAAAACAGATGATTCTTCCACCGGACTGAATCCGGCAAAAATGCCGATTGATTGGTACGATTCTTCTTCGATATCATTGGAAAAATCTAAAATCAATCCGGTATTCCAAACACGGTTAAACTGATAGTTCAGCCAAGTGTATCCGGCATTAATTATTTCCCCTTCATGAGTTGATTTATGGAAATAATCACCCTGTAATGTTAAAGATTGATAAGTATTAGGTCGCCATTTCAATTTATAGTCTGCTCCAACAATAGAGTTTTCATGACGATTAATTTCTTGATAATAACTCATACCTATTTCAAAATGAGTATCGTGGCTCAAATCAAAGAAATGTGATAAGCGACCGGACAATGCATTACCAACTTCTGTTTCTTCATGTTCATGTTCATGCTCTTCCTCATGTCCATGATGATGTTGTGAAATTCCTTTTTGGAAAATCCCGAGTGAAAGATTGCTATACCAAGGAAGTGGTAATAACAAGTTCCCTTCCACCCCGACACTTGACCACATCTCATTACCAATTGTATTTTGAACGGGAACAGAGGGAAGTATATAATAATAAGTATGCATATGTTCTGTATTTATTTTACCGAAATCCGGTCTAAATTTGCCGGCTCTTAAGCCAAGATTAAGTGGCAAGCCACGTTCTATAGAAAGAAACGCTTCTTCTATATGGATTGGTGATTCATCATTGTGTTTGTGTAGATAAACATCAGCACGCGCGAAAGGATTTACGTACCCTTGAATAGCAAGTTCAACACCGGAGTTGTTAAAACTTGATTCGTTGCCATCAGTTTCCATGATCAAATCGCCGATAACACTAATATCGGGATTGACAGTAGTTTGAGCAAAGATAATTGTAAATAATAATAAAATCGGAAATATTTTCCGCATAAAAACCTCCGTAAAATTTGTACTATGTAAATATTAATAGAAAATAGTTGGAAAAGCTGTTTTAGCTGAATATTGCAGGAGGTCCGCGCGGATCAGACGTTGTAGAAGTATCAGATAAATAGAATTGACTCTGAATAACAAAAAAATAATGATCTGATTTAATAGTAAAACTTAACTCGATCGGGGGATTGTCCCCACTTGTCATCAATGTCGCATAAGCCCAGGGGCAATCTTTATTATCGTTTTGATTATTTTCCGCTAAATTGATTTGAGAAGAAGGATTCCCGGGGATATATAGATGATGAGATATTCCCATATGGCTGGTAGAAGCCATTAAAAATATCACTAACAATATGGCAGTTAGCGATGAAAAGATTGATTTTGCTTTATTTTCCATCATCATGCTAAGACAAATATTAAGGATATTATGTAAATCATAGACAGTTTTATTAAAAATAAAATAATATGTCATTGTGGGCGAAACGCAGTGGAGCGAAGCAATCTCCTAACATTTGGGGATTGCTTCGCCAAATTCCACTCTGGTACATTTGACTTGCAATGACTGTACTTTCCCCAAACCTCCGGTTGTTATTCGTAATTCATAATTCGTAATTTTACACATCGGGCGATTAGCTCAGTTGGTCAGAGCGCTGTCTTCACACGGCAGAGGTCGGCAGTTCGAGCCTGCCATCGCCCACTAAAAAATTCCTCGTCGATAAATTACGTTTATTGAGGAGGATTCGTCTTTTTAGGAGCTAAAATAACGCCTAAAATTCCAAAATCTAAATGGACAGAAATAGCTATTAAATGACAAAAAAATAGCACAGTTGGAGCACACTTTTTTAAGCACTGCCCCTTATCGCTCTGTTACAGGGATTGGAGTATTTTTTAAAAAAAAGAGATCCAACGTGTTTGAATCTCTTTTTATTGGTTGTTAAGTATTTATTTATTCGAGTTGTTTTATAGCAGATCAATAGTTTTCATCCAAATAATCAACATAATACTTTTGCGTAGTTTGGACTGAACGGTGACCTAGTAACTTTGAGACCATAAATATACTTTCACCTTCTTGCAGTAGCCGACTTCTAAAAGTTTTCCGCAAGGAATGTAGGTTAGTACCTTTTATACCTGTTTTTTTATAATAATACTGAATTCTATGAGTGACAAAGTTAGGTTTAATTTAGAACGGATGTTTCCGCCTGTTTTTTTAATTTGAACATAATATATCTGTTAAGATTAGAAAATCTTCAATTTGCTAAGCTTTATCAGGTTCAATTGCTATTTCTGATTCATCCTCAATAAGATCTTCGGCATTGTGTGTAAGTGCCTTTAGCTTCTTCAAAAAGACAAGTAAAAGGATACCAAATACAGCGGTAAAAATAAAAATTCCTGTAAATACTTGTAGCTCTCCAGCGTGTGAAGCTGATTCGCCAAGCAAGCCTGCAACTTTATTACCCATACCGGTTGCGGCAAAATAAGAACCCATCATTAATGATCCGTATTTAACAGGTGCTAATTTAGTAATAAAGGATAATGCAGTTGGTGAAGCACATAATTCTCCGATAGTGTGTAATAGGTATGCAGCTATAATCCAATACATTCCTGCTTGTCCTGCACTTGTTGCTTGTAATGAAGCACCTGACATCATTAAAAAGCCTGTGCCCATAATCATTGTACCGATTGCCATTTTAAATAAAGTTGATGCTTCTTTGTTTGAGCGTTGTCTTTTTAACCAAAATGTAGCTACAAGAGTACCGAATACCATTATAAAAAACGGATTAAGTGACTGAAACCACGAAGTAGGTATTTGCCACCCAAATAACATCCTATCAACTTTTGAATTAGTGTAAATGTTCATTAGACCGCCTGCCTGCTCGAAAGCAGCCCAAAAAACGATAATAATTAGAAAGGATAAAAACAATACGATCATTCTGTCTTTTTCAATTTTTGTTAAAGGATTTTTAATTTGTTTCTTTGTATCCGTTCTTAGTTTTGGTGGGTCACCGACATTCTTCAAATATTTATGTCCGTAAAAGAAGACTGAAACTCCAAGAAACATTCCTATTCCGGCTAATCCAAAACCGTAATGCCAGCCATATATTTCACCTACTCCTCCAACTACTAATGAAGCAAGAAATGCACCAATATTTATTCCAATATAAAATACTGTAAAACCATGGTCTCTTCTCGGGTCTCCTTTTCTGTAAAGACCCCCTACCATTGTTGAAATATTAGGTTTTAAACCGCCAACTCCGAGGACAATTAAAGTTAAACCTGCAGCAAATGCCCAAATAGCATCTATAGCAAGTATTGAGTGTCCAAAGATAAGTAAAATTCCTCCAAATAATACCGTCTTTTTTTGTCCCAGCCATCTATCTGCAATAATACCTCCCGGAATAGACATAACGTAAACAGCCATCGTGTACCATCCATAAATTGACAGTGCCAAAACATTGTCCCACCCTAATCCAGGATTATCTTTTGTTACTTCAGTAATCATATAAAGAGTTAAAATTGCTCTCATTCCGTAATAACTAAACCTCTCCCACATTTCAGTAAAGAAAAGTATATACAGGCCCTTTGGATGTCCTTTAAACATAATCTAATCCTTATTTTTAATTTTTTAAAAAGGTAATTGCATAATATAACTTGATTCAAAAAAGATTGGTCAATACACTATATTAGATTCTTAAATAATTGACATTTAATATATAAGTTTTTTTACATTTTCATAGTTTATAAAATATCTTTATTTATTTTTCAAAAATTACAAGCTTCGTATTACAAGGTGTTTGTTTAAGAAAATTCCATTTGATATATTTACCTGATGAATAAAAATAAAAGATTTTTTTTAATTAAATCATTGCTATTTGTAGGCATATTAGCTTTAATAATTTTCGCTATGAACAAGTACGTTTTACCTTGGTTTGTAAGCCCCCCTTAAAAGAGTCGGCGCAATTACAATTTTCATTTAATCAGCTATTATTAATTATATCAGATGGATAAGTAGAATAATATTACAAAAAATAATATATATTGACTGATATAATTTAATTTTATTTTTAGCAAAGATTCCATAATGTATGTAGACAGAAGTAGACAGTAGTGGACACTAGTGTAGCACAATTGGAGCACACTTTTAAAACTACTCCTCCTAAAACACTGTCTTCACACAACAGAGTTGGGATTAAAGTTGAAAGGGGGCACTATTAAAAGTGTCCTCTTCATTGGCAGGTTTACTACGTTATTACTACGTTTTTCTGTAAGTGCTGATATTGTTGACCGTTAGTTGGGCTCGTAAGTTAAATTTCCAGAAACCGTTGAGAAGTTGATTTGTAATGCTCTTAACAAAGCAGACTATTTTATCTACAATTATTTGTAAATTTTGTTAGAAATAATTAAATAAGGAGATTATCTTGAAAAACTTAAATCTTTTATTAAAAAAATATTTCTTTATTCTATTGTGTTTTACGGGTCTAATACTACACGCCGGAGTTTCTGTTCAAAAGCACATTATTACTCCTGAAAAGCATTTCGGATTTATGCCGGGAACCGATGGAATGTTATTTGATTATGAAGATCTTATTAGTTATTTGAAGAAACTTGATTCAAGTTCATCCAAGTTAAAATTAGTTAAAATTGGAAATTCTCCTGAAGGAAATGAAATGTATATCGCATTCATCTCCTCTGAAGAGAATATAAAAAACCTTGAAAAATTACAAGAAATAAATCGTCAACTGGCATTGGAACCAGATCTAACAAATACACAAAGAGAAGAGTTATTTAATAAAGGAAAAGTATTTTTCTTAGCAACATTATCAATGCATTCTGGTGAAGTAGGACCTTCACAAGCTGCTCCTCTAATAGCATATGACTTTATTACAACAAAAGATACATTAATTAACAAATGGTTAGAGGATGTTGTATATATGATGGTTCCATGCCATAATCCTGATGGTATGGATATGGTAGTTAACCATTTTAAAAAGTATAAAAATACAAAGTGGGAAGGTAGCTCGTTACCGGGTGTATATCATAAATATGTAGGCCATGACAACAATCGTGATTTTGTTACCCTTTCTCAAAAAGACACTAAAGCAATAGCTAAAATTTATAATACTGATTGGTTCCCTCAGGTAATGGTGGAAAAACATCAGATGGGTTCTCGGGGCCCAAGATATTTTGTACCTCCAATGCATGATCCTATTGCTGAAAACATCGACGAAACTATTTGGAACTGGACATGGATATTTGGTTCGAATATGATAAAAGATATGACAAAAGAAGGTCAAGCTGGAATATCACAACATTATTTATTTGATGATTATTGGCCTAGTTCAACTGAAACATGCAATTGGAAAGGGGTAATAGGCATGCTAACCGAAGCTGCGAGTGTTAAGTATGCTAAACCAATATTTATTGAGCCAAACGAGTTAAGAGTATCAGGTAAAGGATTGTCAGAATACAAAAAGAGCATAAACATGCCCTTACTTTGGCCAGGCGGTTGGTGGCGACTTAGTGATATCATTGAATACGAAATTACATCGACAAAGTCGATTATTAAAACTGCTTCGTTACATAGAAGAGATATTTTAGAGTTTAGAAATGACCTTTGTAAAAAGGAAGTTCATAAGGGTCAAAATGAACCGCCATATTATTATATACTACCTCTTAAACAGCATGATTCTAGTGAATTAGTAAGCCTAGTTAATCTATTGAAAGAACATGGTGTATCAGTATATCAATTAAAAGATAAATATATACTTAATAATGAAAATTACTATGCTGGAGATATTGTTGTACCAGTCGCTCAACCATATCGAGCTTTTATAAAAGAGGTTATGGAACGGCAAAAATTTCCTGTCCGTCACTATACGCCCGGTGGAAAAATTATCAAACCATATGATATAACAAGTTGGTCATTACCATTACATAAAGGTGTGAAATCTATTGAAATAGTCGATGTTCGTTCAAAAGAATTTGAATCTTTATTTGAAGAAATTAAGGATGATTTTAAACTTACAGAGGATATTCCTAATGATTTTTGGGCAGCAGTATTCACGGTGAATAATAACGAAAGTTTTAAAGTAGCTTTTCATGCATTAAAGCTCGGGCTAAAACCACAACGATTGGAAAGGGAAATTACTTTCAGTGGAAGAACTATACCTAAAGGAAGCTTTCTAATATATGGAAGCGCAAAGGCAAAAAGATTGGATATTCTATTTAGTCAAGTAACAGTTTCTCCTATATTTATTGATAAAAAATTTAAAATACAAATAGAACCGCTTAAAATACCAAGGATAGCATTGGTTGAGTCATATTTCCATGATATGGATGCTGGTTGGACACGTTATATTTTTGATAAATATCATATTCCTTTTAAAGTCATACGTCCTGGTAATTTTGAAAAAACTAATTTTGTTCAAGACTTTGATGTAATAGTATTTCCAGATGTAAATAAATCCATTCTGATGGAAGGAAAGAGGAAATCTGATGATGATGAATATTTTATCAGCAATTATCCTCCCGAGTTTACCAAGGGGATTGGTGAGAAGGGGATGGTTCAGTTGATGAACTTCATTAATGATGATGGTATCATTATTGCATGGGGTAGATCAACCGAAATTTTCAATGGAATATTGAAAATTAAACATTCAGAAGATGATATAGAAGAGTTTCAATTGCCTTTTCAGGATATCTCAAAAGATTTAAAGAAAAAAGGATTATATTGTCCGGGTTCCTTTTTGAATGTCTCACTCTTGGAGAACCATCCTATCACACTGGGATTATCAAAGAATATTGGCGTATTTTCGCGTGGGCGACCGGTTTTTACTACTTCATTTCCTAAATTTGATATGGATCGGCGGGTTATTGGTAAGTACCCTGAAGAAAATATTTTATTAAGCGGGTATTGCGAAAACGAAGAAATAATTGGTGATAGGACTAATATCGTTTGGTTAAAAAAGGGGAACAGTCAACTTGTACTTTTTGGATTTAGTCCACAGTTCAGGGGACAGACTGATGCTTCTTTTAAATTATTATTCAATTCAATATTATTACCTGGAATAAAATAACTACATAATAATTTTTAGAATCTGTATGGATAACTCGCATCCAACTTGCCAATGGGATGAGTAGGGGATAGGCTCAATATAATTTCATTAAAGAAAACCGCCCCATTAAGAGGCGGTTTTCATTTTTCATTGGCAGACTCCCTACACTGTCCCTACATTATTCTGTAAGTGCTGATATTGTTGATACTTCGTTGGGCTCCTAACTTAATCAACTAATAAATACTACATTTTTGGGTATTCTCTTACTTCGAAACAGGCGGAATCACGGGTTTCTTATTTTTTATTTCTTTAAATGTAATCATAGGCGGTGTGTCTATCGGACATATAAATGAGCAAATCATACAACTCAAACACCTTTCTTCATCCTGAATAGGTCTTCGTTTTTCATCGTCCCATTCAATACATTGACCACCTGCATCCTGACAAACAATATAACATTGACCGCAGCCGATACAGCGATCGAGATCATACTCAGCCACCCCCTGACGAGAGAGATTAAAAGCGTCGGTCGGGTGAATATGCGGTAGTGCTTTTCCAACAATATCCTTAACATTTTTATATTTTTTTTCTGTCATGAAATCCGAGAGACCTTCACATATATCCTCGGCTATCCTATGTCCATAATGAATTACACCAGTCGTGATTTGGACAAGTGAAGCACCACATAAAAGGTATTCAACAGCATCAATCCAAGTCTCCGCTCCTCCACATCCAACTAAAGGTAATTTTAATTCAGAACACTGTGCCATTTCCGAAATAAATCGTAATCCAATAGGTTTAACCGCCGGACCAGAAAAACCACTAACAGCGCCCTTTCCAAATACATTTGGCTCTGGAACATAATCATCAAGCCCAATGGCTGTGATACCGCGAACCGTGTTGATCGCGGTAATGCCATCAGCCCCACCTCGTTTAGCGTACAGAGCTGGCTCTGTCATATCAGTGATGTTAGGTGTCATTTTTGCGAGTATTGGAATTTTAACTGATTTTCTTACAGCGGCTGTAAATTTTTCAACTAAATCAAAAGCTTGACCAACTTTCATTCCAGAACCTTCAACTGTCATATGGGGACAGGAGAAGTTGAGTTCAAGCATATCCGAGCCAGCACCTTCAGCCATTTTGGCGAGTTCGCTCCATTCATACTCCGAGAAACCCATGACGCTTGCAATAACCACATGTTTGGGCCAATGTTTTTTCAGGTATTTAATATCTTGAAGATTGTCTTTCAGTGGTCGGTCAGTGATCTGTTCAACATTTTGAAGACCGACTAATTTTTTATTTCCATAATTATATTTAGCCATTCTCGGAGACGGATGAATGATTTTTATTTTATCAAAGCCGAGAGTTTTATACGCTACACCCCCAAAGCCGCTATCAAATGCTCTCCCAATCATTTCTGCGGTATTAGAAACTGGTGAAGATGACAACAGAACCGGTGTTGGAAATTTTACTCCGAACATTTCGATACTTAAATCTTTTAATTTAGCCATGATTATTCTTCCTTGAAATCTTACTTTTTTATTAACTAAACCGCTTGATTATTTTTTTTGCTGCTTTTTTGCCATCTGCTACCGCTTCGACCACCAGAGCTGGACCTCTTACAATTTCACCACCAGCAAAAATATCTTTGTCAAAGGTAGAAACCCCGTCTTTTTTTATTTTTATTAGGTAATTTTTCTTGTACCTGATTGTAGAACATAAATCAACGGTTCCAGAATCAGGACCGGATCCGATGGCCATGACAACCGCATTTACTTTCAAATTAAATTCAGTACCGGGAACTTTTTTTGCATTTGATGGGATAAATAGATTTGGTTTTATCCAATTGGTCTCAGTCCCTTTAACGCCAACGACATTATTATTATTTCCTAAAATCTCCGTTACCTGGCTTTGTGGCTTGATAATAATAAAATTGTCTCTTGCCATTTCAAGATCAGCTTTTGCTGCAGGTATTTCAGCAAAACTTTCCAAACATATACAGTAAACTTTTTCGGCGCCCAGGACTTTACAGGTATTTGCAACATCCATTGCCACTGAGCCGCCTCCAATAACAGCGACATTGTTGTTCTTCACTAATCTGGTAATTAGGTATCTATTTTTGCTTCTTGCAGTTTCCAGGAATGCGTTTGCATCCATAACGTTTTTTAGATCAAAACCCGGAATATTGAGTTTGTAAGCTTTCAAAAGTCCAGTTGCAATAAATATTGCATAAAATCCTTTTTTAAGAAGATTATCAACTCCTCCTGAACTGATCCGT
This sequence comes from bacterium, assembly GCA_030606865.1. Taxonomy (GTDB): domain Bacteria; phylum Fidelibacterota; class Marinisomatia; order Marinisomatales; family JAHJCW01; genus JAHJCW01. The sequence continues at coordinate 2,090 of JAUWFQ010000027.1, read as the reverse complement.
GAGTTACATTTGATTATCACTCCTAAATTTGTAACATCTTCTATTTCCCTGTCAAGAAATTCACTACTTAACCGAAACTCTGGAACTCCGTATCTGAGTACACCGCCCACTTTTTCTCTGGCTTCAAAAACCGTAACTTTAAAACCGGCTTTCGCCAATTCAGCCGCGCAACTCAAACCTGCGGGACCAGACCCAACTACGGCTACTTTTTCTTTCCTAAGTGGGACTCTTTCCAGAGGTTTGAATCCTGTTTCCCACCCGTGTTCTACAAGAAATCTCTGCAATTTACCTATTTCAATCGGCTTGTCAATTTTTGTTGCGCTACAAGCTTCCTGGCAAAGTTTTTCCGTAGGACAAACGACCCCGCAAACACCGCCAAATATATTGTTTTCCTTAATCGTTCGAATAGCACCTTTTGTATTTTTTAAACGAAACTTCCGAATGAATATCCCCGGATTTGTGTCTGCGGGACAGCTCTGGCTGCACGGTGCATTGTAACATAAAAGGCATCTCGAAGCCTCGGTTAATGCCTGAAATATAGTAAACGATGCTTCCATATTAGAAATATTTTCTAACTTATTGCTTTTTCTATTGGAAAATTTCATTTTTCCCCTCATTCATATTAGTTTAAACGGACCGGTTACCGTTATTCTATGGATTCATGTTGACGAAGGAATCATTTAATATCTGAATAGCTTCTTCCACCTCGTTTTGTTTGATATTCAACGGCGGGGCAATCCGGAGCACATTGCCATGCAATCCACCCCTTCCGAGAAGCAAACCGCGCTCCCTGGTTTCTTCCATGAGCTGCTCAACCGCCCGAGCGTTCGGTGTGCGGTCTTTCTTCGTTTCATCTACAACTAGCTCTAACGCTTGCATAAGCCCCATCCCGCGAACATCTCCGATGATATTTGGGTATTTTTCTTTCAGGACTTCCAGCCCATCACGCAGAATTTTCCCCATTTTTTCGCTGTTTTCAGTCAAATTATTGTCTAAAATAACATCAATCGTTGCCTGAGCCGCTGTACAGCTGATGGGGTTCCCGCCGAAAGTGCAAATTGAATTTTTCTTTAGTGACTCTGCGATTGCAGTTGTGGTCACCACAGCGCCGATCGGGAAACCATTGGCTATTCCTTTTGCCATTGTCATGATATCCGGGATGACACCAAACTGTTCAATTCCCCACATTTTGCCTGTTCGCCCGAAGCCAGTCTGCACTTCGTCCGAAATAAATACGCCACCATGTTTCCGCACAATTTCTGCTACAATCTGATAGTACTCCTTCGGTGGTGTGATGAATCCGCCCACACCCTGAATCGGTTCGATGAGGATACCGGCAATTTGTCCTGTTGTAGTAGTTTGAATCAGGTCCTCCACATCATGGGCACAGGTAACTCCACATTCCGGGTAGGTTTGCTTCAGGGGGCAACGGTAACAATAGGGTGAAAGTGCATGTTTGACTGTTGGAACCTGCGTAGAAAGCGCGCGCCAAGTGGAGTGCGCTGTCAGCGATTGAGCTAGCAGCGAATGCCCAGAATAACCGTATCGCAACGCAATAATTTCCGAATTTCCGGTGAAGAGCTGAGCCATCATGACCGCTGTTTCATCGGCTCCTGTACCGGAAGTTGTGAAAAAAGATTTCTCCAAGCCATCAGGAGTCAAATTGGCAAGTTTCTCTGCCAACGCTACGATTGGCAGAGTGGGGTAAAGCGTGGAAATGTGCGTCAACCGATCTAATTGTTTTTTCACAGCGCGATTCACGAATTTATTGGAATGTCCAACAGAAATTGTTAAAATTCCACCGAAGAAATCCAGATAGGATTTGCCGTTAATATCCCAGACCTTCGAATCCTTACCTTCCGTGATTACGAGTGGCTCACTATAATAATTTTTCACCGCTGGAAAAAGGTATGAGTTATGTTTTTCTATAATTTTCCTGCTATCCATATTTTATTCTCCTAATTTTATAGTGCTGTAAGTGAACCGTAGGACTCTGGTCTACGGTCCCGGAAAAACTGCCAGGTGGAGCGTACCTCATCGATCATGTCTAAATCAAACTCCGCAACAAGCAACTCATCTTTATCCTCCGA
>JAUWFQ010000155.1 GCA_030606865.1 bacterium | reverse complement strand
GCTGAATAAAATACTCCGCTTCAACCGTTCCCGGATCAATCAAATTACTGTAGGTTATTAAATTGGCAGCCGGATTTTCTAAATCTAATTCATCTAAAGCGATTATGGCAGCAGCTTTTATTTCATCTTGCCATATACCATGAAAAATAATTTCACCTTCTACTCCTGAGACCGGCTCCAAACCAACAGGTATTTCACAAGTAACGAATAATAAGCTACAAATAATTAATAATATTGAAATAAGACGCATTTATAAATCAGATGAAGTTACCAGTGGAAGATCAGCATTTAGGGATGAATTAATCACATCAATAAATGAATTTGCAATGCTCGCATAGCCAAAACTATTAGGGTGTAATGCATCAACTCCAAATAATCTATATACTAAATTGAGATTAATGTTTCCATCGGTATCGAAAGATATTAGGTTGTTAGTATAATTAGTACCGCTTAATTCATATCCATTATCAGCTATTCCTTTAAAAATTGAATATATATCAATTAAATTTAATTGATTGTTTGAATTTGCTATATCTTCTATTATATCATTGTACTGATTAATTATGTCTTGTATTTCTAATTTCTCTTCAACATCAAGAATCAACGTATCATTTAGAGCTGTTGTTTCAGAAATGCTACTAATATTATTTCTAAAATTAAAGTATTTCGGCAAAGCCCAAAAAAGTATCAGGTCATCATCTGTAAGTTGTCTAACACCATTTTCACATTCCCCAAATAGATATGCACTTTCGCCAGTTAGAGGATTTTTTACAAGAGATGGCAAACTTGTAAAATATGGTAAATCTGTAATATCAAATACATTTGCAATGAAAATTGGTGCGTCGGTATTGTTAGTGAGTTCATTTACAATATTGTTCAAATGAATTGCAAAATCATTAGGTTCTGTATAAGTATAGTTTCCATCTGCAAATCCTAGTGCTGCTGATTCAAGTACATCATTGTTACCTACCCACAGTGTAATTAACGTTGGATCGAGGAAAAGTGCTTCTTCTATCGCGGTGCGACCTGAACCGCGCAGGATTTTATCAACAAAATGATTACTATCCGCTTCAACAGAAGTAGTTACCGTGTATAATTGGTTAGCTCTGATCAGTGGAATACCAAGATTATTATATGGCCGATTTAAATTCCGATTTTCCTCTTTACCGGCAGATAATATATCTATGGAAAACGTTGCCAAATTTAGAGAAAACCTGCCATCATTTTCATTAAAACTGAATCCATTTCCACTCATTAAAGGTTGTTCAAAATCATTATCTACTTCCGCCATTTTTGCAATTAGATTTGGAAAGCTATTTTTCTGAGCAGCTTCATAGAGAGCTCCATCGACAACACCGGCAGTTAGAGAATTACCGATTGCTACAAAAGTAGTAAAGTCAGCATTTCCCCAATTATTTTCCGATTCGGTTGTTTTTTTACAATTAAATATTAATAATGAAAAAATAGTAAAGATTAAAATAGATAAGTGTTTTTTCCGTTTCATATTGGTATTTCCTGTATTTAAAGGATAAATATACAAACTGTTTAGAAGAATACAATGTTCAAGATTACACAAAAGAAAACTCCGTTCAAGTCCTCATAATCAATAATACATTTATTTCAATTAATAAATTCAATTTTTATTAGTAATAATCAAAATATATCAATTAGTAAACAAGTGATAGGAAAATAGTACCTCGTTTACCAAGAATTATACTATTACAAAATGGTGTTTTGCCTTATTCTTATAATTTGAAATAATTAATAATTTTACTTAGTAATTGAATAACTCAACAACATTTTTATACTATGAGAAAATCTTATAGAAAAAACAATGGTTTTACCTTATTAGAGTTAATATTAATAATAGCAATTACTGGTATTGTTAGCCTCATTGTTTTACCAAATATTGGGAATACATTGAACAATGTAAAGTTAAAAATTGTTACCGGTAAACTAATGGATGATATCAGATATGTTCAAAATTATGCTATTACAAACCATCATAACACCTGGGTCGCAATTGATGTTGGCTCTAATAGTTATAGATATGGAATTTATGGTACTCCACCAAATGCAGATCCACAAATATTAATAGATCCTTCAACTAACCAACTTGCGATTATTGATTTAAATGATTATAGTGGAGTCTCAATAACATCTGAATCATTAAATGGAGGTTTTGATTTTGATTGGTTTGGAAAGCCAACTAATAGTGGTCAAATTGTCCTAAATAGTACAAAAATTGTTTACATAGAAGATGAAACAGGTTATGTTTACGAAAATTAAAAATAATCAGAGTGGATTCACATTAATTGATACAATTGTGGGGATTATGATCATAAGTATTGTATTACCGGTTATTTTAATTGTAATGAGGGATATAAATATTGAAAGCATTACTACTGAAACAATTGAAAAAGGGACAGCCTTTGCTAATTCGGTAATACATAATATAATTGCTCATAGATTCGATGAAAATTATAATACAACAGGAGCACCCTGGACATATCCATTGGGACAAGATAGTGGTGACTTTGATGATATTGATGATTTTATAGGAGCAGACTGGTCTATAATTCCCGGATATGTAAATATGGGTTACCAAGCTGTATCAAACGTGTTCTATATAGATGCTACTGTGGATTTGATGACAAGCGCTAATTATCCAACAAATTTTAAAAGAATTGTTGTAACTGTTAATCATGCGAATTTATCAAATCCAATTATATTAACAGCTATAATAACACCTCATGGGACATAAATTTTACAAATTATGATAAATCAAATGAAAAATTGGTCAACAGGATACGCACTGATTGAACAAATCATATCGATTGTTATTATTGGAGCAATTGCCGGCACGATGACCATGTTTTTAAGTAGTGGCAGTACTATGTTTAATCAATTACAATCAAGAAAAACTATTACACTTGATAATACTACCGGTATTGAAAATTTCTCCCAAGAATCAAGACTTGTTTATAATCTAATTTCTACCACAGCAAAATCGATTCAATTCACTACAACTTCTGATACTTTATTAGTAATTAATTATGAAATAAACGGTGATGGAACATTTACACGAAAATTAGGCAGTGGTAATAAGTATTTGGTTGCTCAAAATATAGATTATAACAATAGTTACTTTAATTATTATGATATTAATGATAATGTAGGAACTCCGGTTAGGCGAATAAGATTATCTTTATTATTCAGTTTGAATAATGATTCGTCTCGGTATACAGTAGATATTTCACCTTATACTTTTAGATAATTAATGCCTTAATATTATGAAAATAAGAAAAAATGACGATGGATTTATTGTTTCAGTAACAGCTCTTGTTGTAGCGGTAATCCTTGGATTGTTTATTACATATTTTTCAAATTCAATATCCTTAGGTATTACAAGTTCTGCAAATGATTGCACCAACTCTCAAGCAAATTGGTCAGCTGTATCGGGTATAGAATATGCCATTATTAATATGACGAATGGGCAAGATAATTTTGCCGGTACTTATTCGTTCTTTGACGGAACCATTACCCTTGATACTATGACCATTGATCCCATCAATAATCTTTTAAAAGTTACTTCTACCGGAACATATGGAAATAGTATGCGAATATTTGAAATCACTTTTCAACCAGTTCCATCTGATACATTATTATCTGAGGGGTTTGATGATGACGATGATTTTGATTATAGTCCTTCTGGTGCCGGACCGGGAAACGGGAGATTTTGGGGGATGACTTGTGGCGACCCTGATGCTCCGGGATTCTATCCGCAATATGTATTAACCGGAGCTGATGGATGTTACTTTTTTGGATCAAAAATACAAGCAAACAGCTCTCT
>JAUWFQ010000040.1 GCA_030606865.1 bacterium | reverse complement strand
GTATTATTTGACTTTATTTGATTATGCTTGACAAAATCAAAATATAGGAACAAGCACAAAACCCCGTCATGAAACGGGGTTTGTAGAGGGTGGGCGTTGAGAGATTCGAACTCCCGACATCTGCCTTGTAAGGGCAGCGCTCTGACCAGCTGAGCTAAACGCCCAAAATAATGGGTCGAAAATTACACCTATTTTATTATTTTGTCTCCTTATTTCTCACGTCATCAATCTTAATTTTCGGTATTGCCACCTTAATTACGTCTTTCATATCACTTGCGAAATGAAAAATCAAATCTTTTTTAATATGCTCAGGAATTTCTTCTAAATCTTTTTGATTATGATTTGGGAGAATTATTGTTTTAATACCTAAGCGGTGGGCAGAAGTTACTTTTTCTTTAACGCCACCAATTGGCAATACATTACCGCGCAATGTTATTTCACCGGTCATTGCTAAACCACCCGTCACTGATTTATTTGATAATAAGGATACAAGCGCTGTAAATATACCCACACCAGCCGATGGTCCATCTTTAGGTATCGCACCTGCCGGAACATGAATGTGGATATCAGTTTCCTTATGAAAATCCTCATCAATTCCGAATAATTTAGCATGCGATCTTACATAAGTTAATGCCGCCGTAGCCGATTCCTTCATTACATCGCCTAATTTGCCGGTAAGAGTTAATTTGCCATTGCCCTTCATCTTTGATGCTTCAATAAATAAAATATCACCACCAGCCATAGTCCATGCTAAACCGATAACGATTCCTGGCTTAGTGGTTCTTTCAGCAATATCGGAATAGAATCTCGCAGCACCAAGATATTCTGTGACCTGTTTCTTGGTGATTTTAATTTTTCTGGCTTTTTTCTCAACTTTATCACGCGCTACTTTACGCAATACATTTGCGATTTCCCTCTCAAGATTTCTAACCCCGGCTTCACGTGTGTACGATCGAAGTAGTTCTTTTAGTCCCGATACTTCAAAACTAACGTCTTTATCTGTTAATCCATTTTCTTCGATTTGTTTAGGGATAAGATGCCGTTGTGCAATTTTTATTTTTTCATCTTCTATATAACCAGAGAAATCTAAAATTTCCATACGATCTTGCAACGCAGGAGGAATTGCATCTTTGTAATTACCGGTCGCAATAAACAATACTTTACTTAAATCAAAATCTACTTCAAGATAATGATCGCTGAATGAATAATTCTGTTCGGGATCTAATACTTCTAATAAAGCTGATGATGGATCACCACGGAAATCAGCACCAATTTTATCGATTTCATCGAGCATGAATATTGGATTATTAGAACCTGCTTTTTTGATTGATTGGATTATTCTTCCGGGGAGCGCACCAATATACGTTCTGCGATGACCTCGAATTTCTGCTTCATCCCGAACACCACCAAGCGATAAGCGGACAAATTTTCTGTCCATCGCTCTAGCGATTGATTTACCAAGCGATGTTTTTCCTACACCGGGAGGTCCTGCAAAACACAAAATTGGACCGCGTACGCCAGCATCGGGATCCTTCTTCTGTTTTAAATTACGCACTGCCAAATATTCAAGAATTCTTTCTTTTATCCTATTAAGTCCATAGTGATCTTCATCTAATATTTTATGTGCTTTTTCAATATTTATTTGATCTTTTGTTGACTTACTCCAAGGCAGATCGGCTAACCATTCAACATAAGTACGCGCAACCGAATATTCCGGTGATTGTGTGGGAATTTTTGTTAATCTGTCTAATTCTTTTAGCGCAACTTTTTGAGCTTCTTCCGTCATTTTTGCCTCTTTTACACGATCTTCTAGTTCTTTCAAATCAACTGATGATTCATCCTCACCCAACTCTTTTCTGATCGCTTTCATCTGCTCACGCAAATAATATTCGCGTTGCGATTTCGCAATTTCATCTTGTACTTCGCTTTGAATCTCTTCGCCTAATTTTATCCTTTGAATCTCACTATTTAAAATTTTTATCGATTTTGTTACCCTTTTTTTGATATCCAATTCCTCTAATATATCTTGTTTCTCTGAATTTGGAACTGACACAAGGGAAATCGCTCTATCGGCGAGACGAGATGGTTTCTGTATGTTCGTCAACATCCCAGAATGCTCTTCGGTCAGATTTGGAGCAACTTTTACGAGCTCATTAAATGTAGTATGTAAATTATTTTTTAGTGCATTAAGTTCTACATCACCATTGGTTTCTTTGGTTTCAATTCTTTCAATAGATGCGGTAAAATATGGTTTTTCTTCTATATACGCTAAAATCTTTACACGCTGGACACCTTGAACAATTGCAGATTTACTATTATCAGGCATATCAAAAACTTTTAAAACTACTGCTAATGTTCCATAAGCATACAAATCTGTTGGTTTAGGATCTTCAATAGAACCGTCTTCTTGGGCAACTACAACAATATGTTTATCTTTTGGGTCTAATTCTTCAATAAGTTTTAATGATTTTTCTCGTCCGATATAAATTGGTATAACTTGTTGCGGAAAAAGTACCGTATTCCTTAATGGCATTACAGGATATGTTCCTGTTTTGTTTGAATCATTGGATTCCATCACTGAATCTTTACTATATTTTTCGCTCATAAAATTCCTTTAATTATATATAATTATTATTGTCAAAAAGTGTGCCAAAGATAATATATGGTTTTACTGACAGAAAATTACTAACATGACTGATAAAATGGCAGGGAAAATTCAGTATTGTTGATTTATACAATTCAAACCTTCAATGCTAATATTGCTTGTTCATCAGCATGGTAAGAACTGCGAACTAAAAGACCGGATTCAACAATTTCAAAACCCATTCTTAATCCTTCTCTTTTATACATCTCAAATTCCACTTGTTCTACATATCTACTTACTGGCAAGTTCCTTTTAGTTGGCTGCAAATATTGACCAACAGTAAATATTTTAACACCTAACTTAACGACTTGACGCATTGTTAATAATACTTCTTCAGTAGTTTCTCCCAATCCAACCATCATACCGCTTTTTGTTAATAATCCATATCCGACTGATTTTTGCAAAACATCTAAACTACGTTGCCAATGTGCTTGCACCCGTACTTGTTTACTTACTCTTTCTACGCATTCTACATTGTGACTAAATATATCAGGTTTTGCATCAAATACTTTTTTTAAAGCAGGAAGATATTCTTGAAAATCAGGAGTCAAGACCTCAATTGTACAATTTGGAGATATTTTTCGAATTTCCGTAATTGTTTGCGCCCAAATTGTCGCACCGAAATCATTCTTTAAATCATCACGATCTACAGATGTTAATACCACATGCCTCAAACCCATCTCTTTAACAGCTTGACTGATCCGAGCTGGTTCATTTATATCTACCGATGACGGTTTCCCCGTTTTTACAGAGCAAAACCCACAGGAACGCGTACACACATATCCTAAGATCATAATAGTTGCTGTTTCCCTACCCCAACAATCATATATATTAGGACAACGAGCTTCTTCACAAACAGTATTAAGACGATTACCTGAGATGATTTTGTTTATGTTTTTATAACCATCCGTAATTCGTAATTGTATCTTAGGTTTAGCTGAACGTGGTACTCCCATTTAATTGCTTATTTAAAATATTTTGCAAATTCTTTGATAATAATATCTATCACTAGTTTTAATTCAATATTCTTTTGCAATAATTGTTCCATAGATGTCATATTACAATTTTCAATTCCACAAGGAATAATTCCATCATAATATGATAGATCAGTATTCACGTTTAACGCAAAACCATGTTTTGTAATTCCGTTTTTTATTCTAACACCAATTGCTGCAATCTTTTCATCGCCAACCCATACTCCAATTAGTTTATCCCGTATTTGTGCTGATATACCAAATACCTTTAATGTGTTTATCAAAATTTCTTCTAATGTATGAACATATCTGCCAATGCTCATATTTAGATTTTTTATATTAATAATCGGATATCCAACTAACTGACCCGGACCGTGATAGGTTACATCACCACCACGATCGATGTTATAGATCTTTACACCTTTTGGGTAATCAGACAAAATATTACTTTGATTGGCGTTCTTTCCAAGAGTATAAACGTGTTCATGTTCTACAAAAATTATTGAGCTACTAAGTTTTTGTTCTAAAACTCTTGAATGAGTATTATTTTGATGCTCTAAACTAATTTTATAAGAGCATTGCCCTAAATCGATTATATTAATTGACACGGAACTCTACAAATTCTTAAGTCCAATAATGCTGAAGAATTCATTCCTCGTTTCGACATCATCATGGAATTCACCTAACATTGCAGAAGTAGTTGCAAAACTGTTTTGTTTTTCGACTCCGCGCATTTGCATACAAAGATGTCGTCCTTCAAGTATTACGGCTACTCCAATCGGATTTAATATATCTTTTAAAGTATAAGCAATTTGATGCGTTAAGCGTTCTTGTACTTGCAACCGTCTTGCAAACACATCGACTAACCTCGGTATTTTTGATAAACCAATGATTTTCCCATTCGGAATGTACCCAACGTGTGCCTTACCAAAGAATGGTAACATGTGATGTTCACACATACTAAAAAATTCTATATCTCTAACAACCACCATTTCTGTGCATTCTTCATCTTCAAAAATTGCCTTATTTATAATATCATCTAAATTTGCTCGATAACCACGCGAAAAATATTCCCAAGCACGGGCAACCCGATTTGGTGTACGAACTAACCCTTCGCGTTTTGTATCTTCGCCAATTTCTTTTAATAATAAACTAGTGATTTCTTCTATTTTTTTTGTATTAATTGTCATAATGCTTCTTCCTTAAATGAATGATAGCCCCAAATACTTTCATCAGGGTCTTCATGAACTTTTGGTTTAAGAAACCTCACACCTAGGTAGAATAAAGGCGTGTCAAGTAGAACTACCATAACTTTAAAAATAAATCCATTATCCGTAATAATCAGTGTAAATGGTTGGAGTTTCAACAATTCTAATGCGATACAGTTTAGTACTTTTTAGATATTTTGAAATTTCTTCCCAAATAAAAATAACCAAATTTTCCGAAGAAGGTTGTTTATCTTTAAAATACGGTAAATCCTTTTCAAATTGGCTATGGTCTAATTTACTTAGTACATAATCATTAACAATCTTTGACAACTCTCCTAAGTCGATTAGAAAACCGGTATCGGGATTAATATCACTCGTAACAGTTACTTCCAATTTGTAATTATGACCATGAACTTTTGCATCCGGACCAAATACTTCCTTATTCTTTTCATCTGACCACTTGGAATTACCATATTGATGCGCTGCACAGAAATGAAATACCTTTGTTATATATGGATTACTCATTATTTAACTCGAATTTAGGTGTGAAAAATACTACTATTGTGATGAATGAAAAAGTAAGAAGACGGACATATTGGGAATTAGGGATTAGGGGATAGGGTTCAAGTTGAGAACAAAACATCACTAAATAGAACATTAGAATTATGATAAATATATTTAAAATATTAAATTTATACAGTTGTTTAATAGTAAAATGATTAATGATTAAAAAGCTTTAACAAATAACAATATAAAAAACATTAGTATTTTAAGGAACTGTAATTGTAAATTTTGGTATAAGATTTAAAGAATTATTCAGCCCCTGACAACCGTATATCCAATTATTCAGGATATGCCGAACTCAGGGGTTTTTGATTTGGAGAAGTAAATGAAGCAAGAAAAATATATTCAAATAGGATCAACAGCTATACTAGTAGATGGCTCATTCTTTCTAAAAAGATACTATAAATGTTTTCCTGATAGTAAAAAGCATAGTCCAAAAACTGTTGCAAAAAATATGTACACAATGTTATTAAAACATGTTGAGGAACAAACTCTTTACAGAATTTTTTACTATGACAGCCCTCCTTTAAATAAAAGAGCTCACAATCCTATCACTAGTCGTAATATAAATTATGGAAACACTGATCTGGCAAAATTCAGAAAAGAATTTCACAAGGAATTAAAAAAACTTAGAAAAGTAGCGCTACGATTTGGTTATTTGGTGAGCAGAAATAGTTGGAAAATACATTCACGTCATACAAAACCACTTATTAAAAAAGAAATAACAATAGATGATTTAACAGAACATGACGTTTACTATGAAATTAAACAAAAAGGCGTAGATATTCGAATTGGTTTAGATATTGCCTCTTTAAGTTATAAAAAACAAGTAAATAGGATTATTCTTATATCGGGAGACAGCGACTTTGTTCCAGCAGCAAAATTGGCTCGCCGCGAGGGAATAGATTTTATTTTAGATCCAATGTGGCATGTTATTAATGATGAACTTTTTGAACATATTGATGGATTAAAATCATTATGCAAAAAACCGAAATAATCAAGTAAAGTGATTATACGATTTTAATTATAATGGGCTTTATCAAAATTTAGGACAAAGAATAATTTACTTGATATAATAAATTGTGATTTCAAGTTTATAATTGATTATTAGGACATAATTCAGCCAAAACACATTTATCACATTGCGGTCGCCGAGCAATGCAAACCGCCCGACCATGTTCAATGATTATATGTGTTAACTTTACCCAATCCTTTTTATCAAAGATCTCCATCAATTCAGATTCCATTTTCACAACATTTTTTGTTTTACTGAATCCCAATAAATTCATGATACGGATCATGTGTGTATCAATCACCATTGACGGTACATCAAAACACTCTCCAAGTACACAATTAGCTGTTTTTCTACCAACTCCTGGTAGGTCAATTAAATCTGTCATATTTGTTGGAACTTGACCATTATATTCTTCTATAATTTTTAAAGCAGAACCTTGTATTGACCGGGCTTTTGAATTATGATATCCTGCTGAACGAATATCTTGTGATAATGCCTCAACGTCACAATAAGCAAAAGATTCAACACTTTTGTATTTTTCAAAAAGATTTGGCGTTATCTGATTAACTCTTTTATCGGTGCATTGTGCCGATAAAATTGTTGCCACTAATAATTGATGATCTGTTTTGTAATTCAATGAGCATTGCGCTTTAGTATATTCAGTTTTTAATAGTTTAACAATTTCCGCAGCACGTATTCGCTCTGCAGCGACCTCTTTTATCATGCGTTAGGAGATAAGCGTGTGGATATTTTTCACAAAAGATGACTTAGGTAAGATAATATCACAACCGGCAGCTTTTAGCCGATCATAGGTTTCTTTATGAATTATCTTCATATAACCGGCAATCTTCATGTTTTTATTGATATTTCGCAAACCCGATACAAACGCTACCGTTTGGAACACCGAATCATCTAAATCTAAAATAACCAATTTTATATTTTCATCGATTGCCGACAATCCAAAACGTTCTCCATCAGCAAACTTTACGGACACATTTAGATCTGTTAATACTTCAGAAATTTTTGTTCCGAGTTGGAATTTTTTTACAAATAATAGTACTTCTATCATGTTATTCCTATTCCCTATTAATTATTAAATATTTACAATTTTTTTCCTTCTATAATGTTTTCCATCATGTTGAATTGTACAAGCTGCGATATCAAGATCGTGCTCGAAGAACAAAATCCAATTATTGTTCACTGCATCACGATATAATTTTTTCTTCTCTTCTATGGTTACGGTTGGTTGAACATCGTAAGCCATGACCCAAGGCAAAGGAATATGAGCGGAAGTTGGAATTAAATCTGCACCATAAACTATTGTATTTTTATTATCCGAAATAACAGGAAGCATCATGCCGGGCGTATGTCCATTTGATATAATTATTTCAATACCTGGTATAAATTGTTCTGTACCATTCACAAAATTTATCATATCATTCTCAGATAGAACAGCCCAATTATCTTGCATAAAACTACCGTGATCCTTTTCACTTGGTGAATTAGCCACTTTCCAATTAACCTCATTCATCCAATATTTTGCATTGGGAAATGATGGAACAATTTTCCCATCTTCTATTTTTGTATTTCCACCGATATGATCAAAATGTAAATGGGTGCAGATAACATCGGTAATATCTTCCGGTGTAAAACCTGCTTCAGCTAATGACGAATACAGCCCTATTGACTTTGTATCAATTTCATAGATTTTCTTGAACTTTTCCTGCCATTTGTCACCGTTTCCTGTATCAATCAAAATTCGTTTATTTTCACTTACTAATAATAATGAGCGTGTTACCATCTGAATACGGTTTAATTCATCGGATGGCATTTTTCTTTCCCATAATGTTTTGGGTATAATGCCAAACATAGCTCCGCCGTCTAATTTAAAATGGCTAGTAAGAATTGGGTATAATTCGTATCCTGCTATATTCATAATATCAACTACGTTTCTATTCTATCCACCATAATGCCATGTGGTATTTGCCATTGTAAGCATATTTAAATCTTTGCGTAGAATGGTGTTGATTACTTCGCAAATGAATATTGGATGATCACCTTTATCAATTATTTCAATAATTTTTACTTCTAAAATCATAGGAATATCATCTAATAATGGATTGCCAATTTCACTCCATTTAAAATTATACCCATTAATTGAATTTTTCGATTTATCTTTTATTTTAAAAAATGAAGCGACTATTGATTGCTGTTCTTTACTTGGTAAATGAATTGCTAAATATTCACTTTTTTCAGCTACAGTATAAAAACTTGAATTTTTCCTTATTAATATTGCCATATAAGATGGATCAATAGAAATTTGAGTAACGAAAGAAATAACTGCTCCTGCTGCTTCCTTTCCTGCTTTAGCAGTTGTAATAAATAGTCCGTTAGGAATTTTTCTCAGTATAGTTTTCTTATGTGCTAAATTCATTTTACTTAATTAGTAACATCTTTTTTGTAAAAGTGGCTTCATCTATTACTAAATTATAAAAGTAAACGCCGGTACTAACAAGATTACCGTTTTGATCTGTTCCATTCCAAATGATGCTTTTCCTACCGGGCGATTCAATATTATTAACGAGAGTAATTACTTCCTTACCCAAAATATCAAATATTTTTATCTCAACTCGGGTGCTTTTCTTTAAGTCATATTCTATTGTTGTATTGGAGTTAAACGGATTAGGGTAATTTTGATATAGTTCAAATTTAGTAGGCACCTCTACTTTTACATTTACATTAACAACAATACTATTGCTATTAACAATAGCTTTAATTATGAAGTCTCCCTCAATCGTTGCTATATATTCTCCGTTTTGAGTAATTGTACCACCAGTAGTTAACCAAGTAGGTTGTATAGATATTGCATCACCTTTATTGTTGTAACCTTTGGCAGTGAATTTTTGTATATCATTGATCTTCATCGTCAAATTATTTGGAGAAATATCTATTCTGGATAACAAAGATGTTTCATTAATATTTATTGCTGACCATACATCTATAATACCATATCCATAATCATTATCAGGAGTATTTGATTTGCTTGCAGTTTTCAATAGTGCTTCTCGTATCATTATAGGTGTCCAAGTAGGATGTGCGCTTAGTAATACTGCTACAGTTCCGGCAACTAAAGGCGTAGCTAATGATGTGCCACTGGAAAAGGTATATGAAACACCATTACCGGACGCACAAGCGGTACTTACACCTCTGGCACATGCTTCAGGTTTTATTCTATCATCAAAAGAAGGTCCGCGTGAACTAAAACCTGCGATTATACCTTCATTATTTACTGCGCCTACGGAAATTACATCATCAGCATCCGCCGGAGCGATAATGTGCCCCCAATCAATAAGGTTATCGTTCCCTGCCGCTGTAACACATATCATGCCCAAACTTACTGCAATATCAACTGCTTTGGTGGTTACGGCGGTATTACCATCCATATTTTCCCAAACGTACCAATCGGTATAACCGAGTGACGATGAAGCAATGTCTGCTCCAAGTGTTTCACCCCATTCTAAAGCGGCAACATAATTATCTTCTTCTTGCTCTATTTCCTCAACAAGCATTTCAGTTTTCGCAAGCAAGAAATCAGCTTTGAACGCAGGTCCGATCAGGAAACCGGGTGCATAACCGCCAAGTGCGGAAAATGTTAATGTTCCATGATTATGCTGATCTGCGACATCTTGACCATCTTCATTTTTTGTAGTTGAATCGTAGTTTATAAAATCCCATTCAGCAATAATATTTAATGAATCAAAAACCGGATGATCCAGGTTATATCCTGTATCTAACATTAAGACAGTTACACCTTGACCAAAATATCCGGTATCGTGTGCCTTGGGTACATTTATTTGCTCTAATTGTTCTAATGCCGCTCCATAATCAATATCACTGGTTGATTCAATTTTCCGTAAACTTTTAGTAGGTTGTGATTCCTCTAAATTTCTTCGATGAAATTGATTCACAGGTTTAATATCCTTAATAAATGGCATATAAGATATTTCAATCAATTCATTTTCAGTACATTCAATAGAAATCGCATTTAACCATCTGCTTTGGTGCCTAAGCTCTGCACCTGTATTTAATACTTTATTTATGTACTCTTCAGATGGGTTAAGATCGTACCAATCGTAATTTTTATTTGGATTTACTTTATTCCGTCTATCTATAGCTTTCTGGGTTATAGATGGCTTTTTATTACTCTTAACCTTATCAACAAAGTAGATCCAAGCATAGTATTTGCCATTATCACGAATAGCTTTATTCATATTTTGCAACCGGTGTACTTGCGCTTCAGCAAAAATCGATAAAATAAAAATTACTGTTAAAATATTTCTGTACATAATTTCACTAATTAAATTATTCTATATCTTATAAGTTCACAATTATTTATGAATCAATCAAATAGAAGTTTTATAACAAAAAACCCGAATTGATCGGGTTTTTTGTTTTTTTATATTTAACTGATTATTATTAACAGATTCTTTCAGATTGTGCATCCAATACTGCAATTGCTGTGATATTTACAATATCTTGTACTGTACTAGCAAATGCCTGTAACACGTGCACAGGTTTCGACATACCTAATAAAATTGGTCCAATTGATGTTGCTTCACCTAATTGCTCCAATAATTTGTAAGCAGTATTACCTGACATTAAATCCGGGAAGATCAGTACGTTTGCTTCAGATTCTAATACTGAAAACGGGTAACGTTTTTGCAATATTTCCGTTGAAACTGCAACATCAGCATGCATTCCACCCTCAACTAGTAAGTCAGTATCCTTTTTACGGATTATCTCTATTGCTTCCATTATTTTATCGTATTGAGGATGCCTTACACTCCCAAAATTGCTAAAACTCAGCATTGCCATTCTAGGTGTGATACCGAGGCGGCGAGCTTCTTGAGCAGTGAGCAGCGCAATTTCTGCTAATGTTTCAGCATCCGGATCAATATTAACAGCAATATCTGCAAATATCTTCATTTTATTTTTGAATGCCATAATCTGCATTCCGGCAACATGCTTAACACCTTCGCAGGTTTTAAGTACCTTTAAAGCCGGACTTAATATATCAGCATAATCTTGTGAGACACCGGATACCATTCCATCTGCGTCACCGTTCTTCACCATCATTGGTCCAAACCAATTTTCTTCTCTAATACGTTTAAACGCTCTGGTTCTTGTCATTCCTTTACGTTGGCGTAACTTATAAACTTCTTTGGCATATTCATCACATTTCGGAGAATCCGATGGTTTAATTATTTCTACACCATCTAACTTTATACGTAACCGCCTTGCTTCAGTTTTAATCTTGTCGGGATCACCCAATAAAATTGGAATTGCAATTTTTTCATTTATTATTTGACTACTTGCCCGGATAATTCTTTCCGAGGTGCCTTCCGGAAATACAATTCTTTTAGGATCTCTTTTAGCTTTGTGAATGATGGTACGCATTAATTCACGACCTCGACCTAACCGTGCTTCCAATTGATCTCTATAATCATCAATATCAATTGTTTTCTCGGCTACTCCGGTATCCATTGCAGCTTGAGCAACGGCCGAAGCTTCCCAAATTAATACTCTCGGGTCAAAAGGTTTTGGAATTATGTAATCCGGTCCAAATTCAAGATGGGTGGCTCCATAGACACTCATCACTTCATCAGGAACATCTTCCTTAGCAAGTTTTGCCAATGCTTTTGATGCGGCAATTTTCATTTCTTCATTAATTATTTTTGCCTGAACGTCCAAAGCTCCACGAAATATGAATGGAAACCCTAAAACATTATTTACTTGGTTGGGAAAATCAGAACGACCTGTAGCCATAATCACATCGTCCCGTGCTGCTTTTGCATCCGGATAAGTTATTTCAGGATCAGGATTTGCCATTGCAAAAATTATTGGATTATCCGCCATGGATTTTACCATCTCTTGTGAGACAAGTCCGGCTCGCGATAATCCAACAAATACATCAGCATCTACCATTGCCTCTTTGAGAGTACGTAATTTTGTATTAACAGCAAACTTTTCTTTATACTTGTTCATTCCTTCCTTGCGACCTTTATAAATAACACCCTTACTATCACACATAATAATATTCTCGAGTTTTACTCCAAATCGCAGATAATGCGTAGCACACGCAATAGCTGATGCACCAGCTCCACTAATTACAATTCTAATCTCGTTCATCTTTTTATTAGCCAGTTCTGCTGCATTCATCAAAGCCGCTGCCGAAATAATAGCCGTTCCATGTTGGTCATCGTGGAACACGGGAATATTCATTGCTTTAATTAATCGTTTTTCAATCTCAAAACATTCAGGGGCTTTTATATCTTCCAAATTTATTCCGCCAAATGTCGGTTCCATTATTTTAACAGCATTAACAATTTCATCAATATCTTTTGTATCTAATTCGATATCAAATACATCAATATCGGCAAACCGTTTAAATAACACACCCTTTCCTTCCATTACCGGTTTTCCGGCTAATGCACCGATATCGCCCAATCCCAATACAGCTGTACCATTAGATACAACTGCTACAAGATTAGAGCGTGCGGTATAAATATTTGCAAGATTCGGATCTTTCTCAATCTCGAGACAGGGTTCTGCTACCCCCGGTGTGTACGCAAGTGATAAATCACGTTGAGTAACACAAGGTTTTGTTGCAACTACTTCTATCTTTCCGGCACGACCGGTGGAATGATAGTCTAAAGCTTCTTTTTTAGTTATCATAATATCCTCTTTTTAGGAAAAATCTTTTAAAATTGACTACAAAATTTAACAGTATTAAATAATAAAAAACGAGTAAAACAGGATTTATTTGTCCACTTAATTTAAATGATGTATTTAGGTGTTAAAGTGTTCATGTGTTCACGTATCACGCTTCACAGTCTTTATATTTGCAATTTTTTTTTTTAACAATTTGTGTAATCCGTGAAATTTGTGGTTAATTCTTTATTGAATAGAACGTCTTATAGATTTGCTGCATCCTTCCTACGGTCATACCGATTCCGTATATTATTATGCAATAGAATAATATATTTGATTTAAAGAGCCAATCTATAATAGCTAAAATCGTTATAACATTCATTGAATCCGGATATCGAAATAGAGACTTGAAAAAACCACGTCTCGCAAGCCCTAAGTCACCATCTTCATTATTAATAAATTTTTCCAGTTTCAAACTAAAAAGTCCTGCTATAAAACCCATAATAAGTGTAATGATTTTACCCTGTTGTAAATATAGTCCTAAACCCAATCCAAAAAAGTAAAATGGAATTACTATCATATGACCAATTAAATCTAAAAATTTGCCTCTTTCGGATTGCTGATTCTTCCACCGGGCAACCTCTCCATCGCTATTATCCATTATGAATCCAAGCTGTAAAAATAGTGCACCTAACACAAATCTTCCATAAGTAAATAATATAGCTCCTATAATACCAAAAATTTCCTGAATAATTGTAACATGATTAGCACTTAGTGGCGTTCGTACAAAAACCCATGTAAACCAAATTGAGATTGGACGAATAAAGTATTTAGCATAAGGGTCAATTTCATTTGGGCGGCCAATAACTTTTTTAAGATTTTTGATAGTAGGTTTCATTTCTTTATTTACATCCATATTAAAATAGTTAAATCAATTTACAATATTAAAATGAGTTCCTTCATCATATAATTTCTCAATCATTGTTTTTGCGCGTAGCGATGCATTTCCATCTAATTTATAG
The DNA here is from genome assembly GCA_030606865.1 of bacterium. Classification (GTDB taxonomy): domain Bacteria; phylum Fidelibacterota; class Marinisomatia; order Marinisomatales; family JAHJCW01; genus JAHJCW01. Next base: position 1,164 of record JAUWFQ010000040.1, on the reverse strand, counting down.
AAATATTTATTACGATCTTTTCTTGCTACATTTATCATTTCTTGCGACGGATTAAGTGCTTTTGCAATTCCATTACTCAATTTATCGGGTGAACCGATATGCACAAATGAGTCTTTCAGAAAATTTTGTCTTTCCTCAACTAACAATCTCTGACCATCAGTATGACGTAGTTGAGTATCATCCATATCATAAATTACACCAATTCTACCGGTAGCTAAAAATTCCGTAATTGCACCGGATGCCTCAGACACTAAAGTATCGGCAATATATAAATATGGTATGATGCTATAAGATTCATATGGAATGATAACGGCATGATCATATTTTTTTAACCGTCGTTCAAATATTTTGTGCTGACTATGGCGTGCGTATTTCCCCCTCCATGCATAATGGTGAAGTTTTATTACCAGGTTGTAATTTTGAGTGGCTTCAAATATTGCATCTTTTAATTTATAAACACTTGTCGGTTTATAGGTTGGAGCATACAAAACTGTTTGTTTATTAGCATCTAACCCTAAAAATTTCAAAAACTTTTTTTTATCAAACAATCCTGTTTGAAATAGCGGATCAACTTTTGGGTAACCGATCTTATATACTTCCGAATTGTGTAAACTGTCAGATTCTTCTAATTGTTTTACAGCATAATCACTTTCAGCAAAAATGATATATTTGTTTGGTTTGTGTTTTTCCAATTCTCGATAAGTCACGGTTTTTGTGAATGTTAAACCATGATAGAGCATACACAATAATGCCTCACCATATTTTTTTTCATCAACTACATCCGGAACAATTACAATATCAAAATGCTCATTTTCATCAGAAATACGAACATTCTTCTGTAGTGATCCTGTCAATGTTTCGTTTGTTTCTTTTTTATTAAATATACCAAATTTTCTAGTTACTTCATTAGTGAGTGATACAGCAACATCATATCGTGAATCGGAACTAAAAATATCTATTAATGGGTCGTATGCTGCCTTATGGTAAAGATAAAACATTTTAAATAGAATTTTAGTTTTTCCCATTGAAATCACTTAATTCTGAAGCATCCTTTTTATTTTACGATTTCGTATCCAATTTTTTGGCTTTGGTTTCAAATTACTAAATATATTTGCGGAAATCGAATCGTTAATTACATTGACCACACGTTCTGATGATTTACCA
>JAUWFQ010000052.1 GCA_030606865.1 bacterium | reverse complement strand
CTCATGAATTTAATGTTACACCGGGAAGCACATACCAAGGTAGAATAGAACTTCAAAATGCATCTGACAATGCACAAGTCGTTACGTTGTATCAAACTGATATGTCTACTCTATTTACCGGAGAAACTTTTTATACTGATTCTTTAGAGAACAATAGATCAAATAAGAAATGGATTAAACTCAGTAATTTGAATGCTACCATTGAAGGTGAAGAAAAAAGAAGTATAGAATTTGAGATCATTGTCCCAAAGTCAGATTCACTTTTTGGTACATACTGGAGTGTAATCATGGTTGAACCTCGCGACCCTATTCATATACAAAAAGATAAAAGTGGCTACAATATTCAGTCTAAAGTCCGCTATGCGATACAAATAATTTGCAATATTGGAGAAACCGGAACAACTGATCTTAAGTTTGTAAATATTTCACAAAAAAAATATAACAATAAACACTACTTAGAGGTGGATATTGAGAACATTGGGCAAATCTTAATTAAGCCAATATTAAGTCTTGAACTATTTAATGAAGAGGGGAACAGTCTTCCTATCATTAAATCCGAAAAACAAAGAATCTTCCCACAATCTTCAAAAAAAATTATACTTGATATACTCGATATCAAACCTGGAGTATATCAGGGAATTTTAATTGCAGACTGTGCAACTGATGATCTTTTTGGTGTAAATATTACTCTTCACTTGAAAGACGATGGCTAATCTTCGTGATCTGTTTACATCGATATTACTGATCTCTTCGCAAATTTTTGGTCAAAATTTAGAAACAAAACTGATTAAAGGACTCCCGTCGAACCTAAATCCCGGCTCAAACAATACAATTGTTTTTCGAATATCAAATCAAAATAATTATTCAGTTTCATTAAATGCTAAATTGAATGCACCAACAAACTGGAGATTGTTTTTTAATGAATCTGTTACAATCCAAGAAAATTCCGTCACTATTTTACCCATAGGAGTGAAGGTACCACTTGCCACCCAACCGGGGTTTTATCAAATCATAGTAGAATTAAATAATTCTGAAATAAACTATAAAGAGGTTATTAACGTAGATACTCGCGTTCTTAAACGTATAGATATTGAAGTGAAGTTGGTCGATGCGCCTAAATTTATCCTGGCTGGAAGAGAAATTTCGGCTGACTTTAGTATCTATAATAAAAGTAACAATCCACTTAAAATGCATTTACAATCATCAACTAGCACAATTTATGGTGCAAAAAATATCACACTAGAAATTGGAGAATCAACGGTCGTAAATGTTATTTGTTCAACTGATCTAAATTTAAAAATAAATTATAAACAGCTTGTCGATTTATCGGTATCTTCAGGATCATATCAAAAAGAGGATAAAACATACGTTATGGTTATTCCCGCTAAAACATTTAAAACAGATAAATATCATAGATTGCCCTCTATGATCAGTGCGATGTATTTAAATCGCAATCGCGGCACGACTGAATACAATGGTTTTCAAGGAGAGTTTTATAGTAATGGCAGCCTTGATCCTGAAAATAAACATCATCTTGAAATTAAAGCAAGAGGTCCTGACCAATTTGATAATACTATATTAGGACTATATGATGAATATTTTCTTAATTACAACTCTAATAATCTGCAAATATTTTTAGGAGATAATACATATTCACTCACTCCTTTAACAGAATATGGGCGTTACGGGACGGGAATATTGACAGAATATAATAATCAAAAATATGACGTTGGTTTTTTTTATATGCAACCACGTTTTTTCCCTGATTATAAGCAAGAATTAGCCGGATATATCAACTACAATTTTGATGAAAATAATATTGGTTTTGCGTATCTGCAAAAGATTGCTGAAGATTCAAATAAACACATAAATCTTTATTCAGCTTTGTATACAATTAATCCGCTTGAACATTTATCTATGAATGTTGAATATTCTTTCGGAAAATTATATGAAGATATGGGACAGGGATATAGTATTGAACTTACAAATCGCACAAAAAAAACAATTACATCAGGGCTGTATATTAATACTGATAAAAATTTTCCCGGTTATTACAACAACACAAGTTATTTGAATGGCAATTTCCAATATGTGATGAATAAAAGATTAAAATTATTTTCAAACTTTCATCAAGATGAAAGTAATGCTCAAAGGGACACTTTATATGGTTATTCTCCATTTTCACAATACTTTATCGCTGGTTTGGCATACTCATATAGATTACAAGATTACGTCAACTTATATACAGGAAAACGTGAAAGAAAAGATCGCATGCCACTAAAAAAATTCCATTATAGTGAAAAATTCTTGAGACTAGTTTTGGTTAATAACTTTTATAAGTTTCAATCAAATATTAATGGTGAAATAGCAAATACATCAAATCATTTAACAAATAATAACGGTCAATCGTACAAAGGATCTATTTCACTAAGATATAATCCTGTTCCACGTTTCATAATTAAATCATTTATTCAATATTATAATACTTATCGGTATTCCGAAAATAGATTACAGGAAATAATTTACGGTGCAGAATCTTCTTTTAATTTTGATGCGCAAACACGGTTGAATGTGTCATTTCAGAATAGCCATAATATCGAAGAATATTACCGCGATAGGAGTCTTTTTGATTTGCGATTTACAAAATATATTCATCAAAACCATGAAATCAATTTTATATGGTCTGAAACATTTAAACAAAAACAAATTGAGAATCGTGATAGATACATTGGTTTAAAATATACTTTTCACTTTGGTATCCCATTAAAGAAAATAAAAAATTTAGGAAGTTTACGGGGTCAATTAATTAATAAAGGAGTTAAAGATATAAGTAATGTACTTTTAAATCTCGGCGGCAGGATTCAAGCGAGTGATGAAGATGGTATATTTATTTTCCCTGATATACCTCCGGGAGATCACTGTTTATACATTGATACTTCTACAATGGATTTTAACGATATACCAAATGTAAAAATACCTATGGTCGTTAAAATCGAACCGGATGAATTGACAGATGTACAGATAGAATTAACAAAAGCAGGATCTATTTCCGGTAGTGTTGTACTAGACTTTGAAGATGAAAGATCAGAACGTTTGACTCAAAATGAAAGAGAATTAAATCAAAAAAATGTTATCGTGGAATTACTATTAGATGATGAATATCATCGTACAGTTGTTTATTTAAATGATAGGTTCCTATTTACAGGTCTTCGCCCTGGTGCATGGAAGTTAGTAGTACACCATAATAATTTAGATAATAATTTTATAATTAAAAATTCAGAATTGATTGTAAATTTGGAGCCAAGTGAGTCAGAAACTGTAACTATAAATGTTATCAAAAAAGCCAGAAGAATCAGGTTTCAACCAACTGAAATTGTGATTGAGTAATATGAAATATAAACTAATAATATTTACGCTATTTATTTTATTGATCACTAATTGGGGTTTTTCACAAACTCAGACAATGCATGATTTATATTTCACCATTCCCGAAATTGCTATACTTGATATTGAACCTAATACAAACGATATAATTTTGGATTTTAACGCTCCTATAGAAGCAGGAGATCAACTTGAAGAATTATCAGATAATACGAAATGGTTAAACTATACATCAACTGTAACCAAAAGTGGTCTATTAAAAAATATTACGGCTCAAATTGTTAGTTCAATCCAGATACCGGGATTTAAATTAGAACTTATAGTATCTAATTATAGTGGAGGTGGAATGGGAGTTTTAGGAACTCCAGTAGGCATAATTGATCTCACTACAACAGCACAGACAATTATTACCGGTATTGGCGGCTGTTATACAAACACAGGGGCTAATTCAGGACATCGACTTGAGTATAATGCTTCAATAAATGATTATTCAATTTTTGAAATATCCGCAACACCAACTATAGATATTATATATACAATTAGTAATTAGATGAAAAGTACATTATTTACAATAATAACTTTATTTTTTATACAAGGTGCTTGTACACAATCAATTATTGTCACCGGACAGTGGAATTATACAATACCGACAACTGATATTACCGAAGCCGGTGAAGATTTTACCGGAACATATACGAGTAGTGTTAACCAAGTATATTTAGATATCATTTATGACAATAAATGGTCAGTATCTGTGCAAAAAAATAATATTGATTGGAATAACAAAATAAAAATTTGGGTGCATCGTACTGGCAATGGTTTTGGTACAGGAAAAATAAAAGATGGGAAACGCTATAAAAGAATAAGAAATAGAGATATCAAATTTATCAATGGTAATAGAGCACGTTATAGTATTCCACTTCAGTTTCGAATACGAAAGGTTTCAGTAACTCTACCCGCTCATAATTACGTAGTTGAAATAATATATACATTAACTGCTACCTAAAATTATCTTTTATTTCCATTAAATGCGCTAATGCTGCTTCATAGGAATTTTCAATTTTTCCATCCAGAATAGCCTCTTCTATTGCAGATTTTATCTGACCTATTTTTTTCCCTCTTTTAAACCGCACACTTACATAATTTCATCATCTTGTACGGGCAATTTGATGGATCGACAAATTGTAAAATCATTAATAACAACGGTCAAAATAATCTTTATGATATTTATTCTAACGAAAATTATACAAGCTTCACGCTAACAAGTTTAATGAATAAATAATCACACGTTAATAAGCAAAATTAATAAGGCAGAGTTACTTATCTCTGTCTTATTAATTTAGTAATTGACGGTGTTGAAATAGTATCAAATTATGGATACAGGCGGGATACCAATTTATTAGAATACCCACCCATGCCATTGGTAGGCATAGGGTCTTTATTATATATAAAGTATGCTTGCACATCATAGGCAATTTTTTCAACGGTTATTGGAATTTCAACTTACTTGAACGTAAAATAAGTTACTATTGATAATTAAACCATTTAATTGTAGTATGTTTTACTAATATCTACGAATTATAGTGTTTTTTACGCTTTATTGAGATTCAGTAAACGGTAAATCTATAATTAAAAGTACGCAGTGAGGTGTACTATGGGAGTTCATATTTATAATGGGGGAACTCACTACATTCCAAGCTTTGTATTTATTTCACATAGATTTTAACTAAATATTTTATTAACAAACAGGAGGTAATAATGAAACGTACTCGAACCAAACAATATGTAACTATAGTAGTACTATTTTGTGTGGCTCTAACACTATTAGTTACAAATTGTTCAAAAAATGACGAAATTCCCATTACAACATCATCTGACAATGCCCTTAAGCTATTTTTGGATGGTCGCGAGAGATTTGAACTACTCGAATTTACCACGGCTGCAGAATTGTTTGACCAAGCTATTGAATTAGATAAAGACTTTGCACTTGCGAATCTATATAGATGGAATACAGGCGTTGGCGGTACCGATAACACCTTGCAATATTTAGAGAAAGCGATAGAACTTGCAGAAAATGTTTCTGAGGGAGAAAAGTACTTAATATTATCTTTGGATGCCCAAGCTAATCGTGAGGGAGCAAAAGTAAAAGAATATTTGGAAAAACTATTAGAATTATATCCATCCGATAAGAGAGTTCAGTTTCAATTAGGCAGTTATTATCAATATATTGAAATAGATCTTACAACTGCTATTGACTATTTTAACCGAACAAAGGAAATAGATAAAAATTATGCACCCGTATACAATTCAAGTGGATACTGTAATATTGATTTAGGTAATTACGAAGAAGCAGAAAAAGATTTTACACATCAAATCAAACTAATTCCAAACCATCCAAATCCTTATGATTCTTATGGTGATTTTCTTTTAAAGATTGGTAAATATGATGAATCAATTAAACAGTTCAATACGGCTTATGAAAAAGATGAAACCTACACGACAGCAATAGCAGGCGTGGGCGATAATTATATATTTAAAGGTGAATATAATACAGCTCGAGATTATTACCAAAAATGGTACGATAAAACAGTAAGTATAGGTGAAAAATTTGGTGCATTGAACCAAATAGCAGCTACATATGTATTTGAGGACCGAATTGAAGAAGCATTAAATATTTTTAAAAAATACCGTAGCCTTGCAGATGAGAATAACCGTATTGGTAATGTTATTAACTCATATAACACCGAAGGGTTTATACTTTCACATACAGGAAAGACTACAGAAGGAGTGGTACGTCACCAACTGGCTTTAGGGATTGCGAAAAATATCGATACACCTGAGCCCATAAAGACAAATAGAATTATTGCAGCAAAATTCCGGGAATGCTGGGCTGTCATATTGGATAATAATATAGAGGAAGCTCTAATTAAATTGAATGAGCTTAACCAAATTACAACCGAAAGAAAAATGCCAGATGATAAAAAGTGGATGAATTGGTTAAATGGACATATCGAATATTCAAAAGGAAACTTCAAGCAAGCGGTGGACTATTTCGATAAAACTTGGCCTAATGTAGTTATAGTTAAATATTACACAGCCGATGCATATAGAAAAATGGGCAATAGCGATAAAGCCGATGAGATGTTCGATGAAATTAATAATTGGAATGTTGCCAGTCTACAATATGCAATAGTCAAACAACTTATGAAATGATTGGATTATAATTCATAGTTATATAAAAGCCCTGTTGTCCAGCAGGGCTTTTTTGTTATCACTATTTCAAATATATCCACATTGTGGATACAGGCGGGATACCGATTTAAAACCAAATTCAATTAATTTTCGTCAATGAAAAACCGAAAATAGGAACCCGAAAAAACGGGGGTGGGTTTTATATAAGGTAATATGCGCATATTTTTTAAATCAGAGCACTGTCTTCATAAGATAGAGTCAATAAAACTGGACGAGAAAAGTAATCAAAGACGAGGCAAGTTTTCAGGAATGATATAAATACAATCAGGAGAACTCACCCCGTCATTATATTAATATATTACAGTTTATTTTGCTTTGTTTTCTTGAATTAGGAAATATCCAAATCCTATTGTAAAGAAGAAGTAAACAAACACAATGCTCCAACCAAGTGCATTTAATCCACCTGACAGTTGAATTACTAAAGTGGCTATCAAAGCAATAGCATCATAAACAAACAAATGCAATATGATTGCTTTTCGTGCAATGGATTTACCAACATTTCTTGCAAACCAAGTAAGCATCAGATTTCCAATTAAGGCAGCACCGTATTCACGAGAAGTTAATGCAGCACCCGGACCATAAGTAGTGCCTAAAAGGTTTAATAACCAAGCAGGAAAGAATAGAAGTAAAGGACCAAATCCAAGACATACAATAGCTTTAATTATCATTAAAGTTTTAAACTTCATAAGAACCTCCTATTAATATGTAGGTTAATGGAAAGTAGTACTTTATATACTATTGATACAATATATTTTGGGTAATCACATTTTGTTTTAATATAGTTAAATTTACATAGATTGTGGATACACTTTCTCTGAATACAGTGGATTATATATTACTATTTATGCTCCTATCGTTCATTTCGCACCGTATAGCTTCGTTTAGAATCGCTTAAATGTAGATACCTGCGATACATACTAAAAAGGGGGGAAGTTTTGGGAAAAATTAATAATGGCAATCAAATAGGGTGAAGGTATTTTTTTCTTTTCGAGACTTAGTTTTTCAACGGTTGAAGATTTTGATAAGATAAGTTTGACACACTGTCTTATATATTTATAATTTACGAATATATAAAACCTTTTATTTACAATTGTCTAGTGTACAGTGATTATTAGGTGAAACTAACAAAACAAGGTTTTAAAAATTATTCAACTAAATATTTTAAAAAATGCTTAATTATGCAAAAAGCTAATTATAAAGATAGAATTATCGGAATAGTAGGGATACTTATTTCCATAATTTTAATTATCCGTTTCTCTGATTTTGTAGTATTTATAATTAATTTTAGCGAAAAATATTTTAGTCCAGACAATCATATTGACCCTATTACTGTTTTTGAAATAGAAGCTATTATTGCTATTAATATTCTGTTTATAATAACTTTAAGTGTACTTTTCATTCTGAATCTAACAGGAAATATACTTTTATTTTTTAATACTTTTATCAAAACAAATAAAGTAATAAAATTCCTTATAACAGATAAAATATGCTTAAATAAAAGTCTTCCATTATATATATTAGTAATTGGAACGGTGCTTGGGTTTTTTCTTCATCTTTATTTACTAAAATTTGGTTCGCCATCTCATGAAGGGGTCATGGAGAGATACAGTTCTCTATTATTTCTATTTTCCGCGATAATTCTAATAATTTCAATGACAAGAGTTAATGAGATGTCCTTTTCATCTGAAACTCGGAAATACCTATTACTTTCATTAACCGTAATTTTTGGAATATTCTTACTGATTTTTGGTGAAGAAATCAGTTGGGGACAAAGGATTTTTGGTTGGAATTCTTTTGGTATTTTCAAAGAATATAATGTTCAGAATGAAACTAATATTCATAATTTTTCTAATTCCTCACACAATTATTTATACCCATTTGTAGGAATGAGTTCATTCATAGTGTTATTTTTTAACTGGGTTATTCCAAAAAAGAGGAAAACTTATTTGTTTAATTTATTACTCCCGCACCCTAGTTTATTCTTTTTGGTCTTTATAATGGCGTGCTCTTCTTTTTATGGACATAGTGAAATCTTTGAAGAATTATTAGCAATATTTGTTTTATTATATAGCTTCCGAGTATTCATGTGCATAAGGTCCCCCAAAATGGACTTATACTATCAAGAATAATAATTGGATTCTTGTGCAATAAATTCTCTCAATGGCTCGTCCCAATTATACAATTTGCGATTTTTGAAAAATACCTAGATCAAAAACGCGGCAATTTTAATTCATATCGAAAAAGTGTTATTCAATATGTGAATAAAAAATCAATCGAACTTGGCAGAAAACTCGGTGAATATCCTGAGATTTGGAAAATAAAAAACAATAGAGTAAAGGGATGTACCTCAAACGTATTTATTCATATTTATTTAACTAATGGAAAAATATTTTATAGTGGGTATTCTGATTCTGAAATCGTTAAAGGACAATTGGCATTATTAATTAATGGTCTTAATATGTTGACCCCCAAGGAAATAATTAATCAGACAGAACAATATCTGACTGATTTCGTCAAGAACACCGATGTCAGATTTAGTATGACAATTTCCAGAGCAAATTCTTTGGGAACTTTATATCAATTTATGAAAATAAAAGCTGAAGAATTTTTAAATTAAATTATGCAAAGTACGCATATATTTTTAGTTATACTTATAACTGTAGTTTTGATAGTCTTCGCTGAGCATCAAAAACTGCGCAAGATTACGTGGATTTTACTTATCGGATGTGTAGCATATATACTTTTAACAGTTACACCGGAAAGACCATTATCAATCAGTGATGAATATAAGGTAACAAATTATCCGATAGAAAATGATATCGTTGATGAAGCGACAATTAACAAACCGGAGAGTATTGATAAAATACTTTCTGACGAGCAAGAGTTTACTAGCGAAATACAAAACCTTGATATTTTAACAATAGCTATCGCAAAAGATGTTGTTGAAAAAATACCGGTTGGTGCAAGTAGATTATTTTTAAATGATATTAACATATTATTCTGTTTTACAGCAGTAGATAATCCATTTAAAAACAATAAGATAATCCATACTTGGAAACATAACGGAAAGGATTATTTTAAAAGTTTTATTAGGGTAGGGGAATCATCATATTGGAGATGTTGGAGTAGAATAACCATAAGACCTGAAATGGCGGGAGATTGGCAAGTTGTTGTTACAGATACCGTAGGGAGTTATTTAGATTCAATCGAATTTTCGATAATTCCTACAAGTGAATAACTGCCAATCTACTCTGAAGCTATTTATCTATCGTAGCTTTAGCGTAGATTGACTATTGGTAATAATTAAGGAATAAATTATATGAAATGGATGCGAAGTATGTATGATTGGGTATTGCATTGGGCGGATACTCCTTATGGACCCTTAGCATTGATAATATTATCATTTGCTGAGGCTTCATTTTTTCCAATACCACCTGATATCTTATTGATTGCACTAGCTTTAGGCGCTCGTAAAAAAGCATTATTGTTTGCACTATATTGTTCCTTGGCTTCAGTAGGAGGTGCGATTTTTGGATATAGTTTGGGGCATTTCGTTTGGTGGATAGAACCGGGACAATTCTCCAATTTTGCTAATTTCTTTTTTGATCATATTCCCGGTTTTACAACCGATTTATTTTATCAGATTCAGCATATGTATGATAAATGGAATTTTTGGATAATATTCACAGCCGGTTTTACACCGATTCCATTTAAAGTATTTACAATTTCTGCCGGTGCTTTTGATATCAATTTCCTTATGTTTCTTTTTGCTGGATTAGTAAGCCGTTCAGCAAGGTTCTTTTTAGTTGGATGGCTAATATGGAAATTTGGTGAACCAATCCATAAATTTATAGATAAATATTTTAATTGGCTGGCATTATTAGTGACCGTTTTACTAATTGGTGGATTTTATATAATTAAGTATTTGATATAGTTTTTTTCCGATATTAAAATATTTTAGATTCTCACCTTTATTTTAAAGAATATTTGACAAAAGGGGTATATGACGGGACACACAGTTCCAGGTAACTAAGGCGGAGGTTCAAATCTATTTAGTAATTTCACTAATTGATTTCAAAACAGAATATTAATTAATAATTTTGCCATTAATTTCGGGGCGTAGCGTAGTCCGGTTAATGCTTCCCGACTAGTCGGGAAGGTCGGACGTTCAAATCCAAATAATTAATTTAACTAATCAATTTTAAATCATCGTATTAATTTATAATTTCGTCATCAATTTCGGGGTGTAGCGCAGCCCGGTTAGCGCGCGTCGTTCGGGACGACGAGGTCGGAGGTTCAAATCCTCTCACCCCGACAGTTTAAATTAAAGAATTAATGAATAAATAAATTATAATAATTGTCATTGCGAGAGAGGAACGACCAAAGCAATCTACTAATCTTTACTAAACTATATATGTATAGTATATTACTGCAACCCACAGATTAGGGATTCGCAATGATAATTGTTTGTTTTTAGATTACTAATCAATATTTCAATGAAAAACTTCGACCATAAAATAATCGATAAAAAATGGCAAGATTATTGGGAGGAAAATAAAACCTTCCGAGCTGTTGATTTCTCCGATAAAGAAAAATTCTATTGTTTGGTTGAATTTCCATATCCTTCCGGAGATGGTTTACATGTCGGACATCCACGATCATATACTGCATTAGATATATTATCACGTAAAAAGCGGATGGAAGGTTATAACGTATTGTTTCCCATGGGTTTTGATAGTTTTGGCTTACCATCTGAAAATTACGCTATTAAAACCGGAATCCATCCGAGTATCATAACTAAAAAGAACCTCAAAAACTTTACTCGTCAATTAAAATCACTAGGGTTTTCTTTCGATTGGGATCGTGTTTTAGCCACAACAGATCCTGATTACTACAAATGGACACAATGGATTTTCCTTAAATTCTTTGAAAAAGGACTTGCCTATAAAACTAAAATGCCAATCAATTGGTGTAACAGTTGCAAAATTGGTCTAGCAAACGAAGAAGTTGTCGATGGGAAATGCGAACGTTGTGGGGGAGAAGTCGTAAAACGGGATATCGAACAATGGATGCTTCGTATTACTAAATATGCCGATAAATTAATTGATGATTTAAAATCAGTCGATTTTTTAGATAAGATTAAAGCACAACAGATTAATTGGATCGGACGGTCAGATGGAGCAGATGTAACATTTAATATCAAAGATCATGACAAATCTTTAACCGTTTTTACCACTAGACCAGATACTTTATTTGGCGCTACATATATGGTTTTATCTCCAGAACATCCTTTAGTAAAAGAAATTACTACCGAAACACAACTTCCTGAAGTAGAGAAATATATTAAGGAATCCTCTCAAAAAAGTGATCTCGAAAGGACAGAGCTAAGTACAGTAAAAACAGGAATTAATACAGGCGCTTTTGCCATCAATCCTGTGAATGATCAACCAATATCGATATGGATAGCAGATTATGTTTTAATCAGCTATGGAACCGGTGCAATTATGGCGGTTCCTGCACATGATGCTCGTGATTTTGAGTTTGCGCAAAAATTTGAATTGCCTATCAATTGTATTCTGCAACCAGACAAAAAACAAGTTGAAAAAGAAAATGTAAGC
>JAUWFQ010000071.1 GCA_030606865.1 bacterium | reverse complement strand
GGGTGTTCAAGAGGCGCATGCCATTTCTGATGCTACCCGCCATATCTATTCAGTATTTCATGAAATTTAATCTCATTGAGTTATTTATCAAATCTCTGTATAATTCTTATTAATTCTAGGTGTTTATGAAAAAAGTAGAGTCTGCATAATATATAATGTTAGGCCAGTGAAAAAATGGAAAAGAAACCGAAAAAGTACTTAGCTTTTGAAGAGTATCGGGATGCTGCCGACTCGCTCTACGCAGTTAGCGGAATGGTATTGTTTTCCTTTGCCAAACATGGCTGCGATACAAGAAACTTGGTAATCCGAAACTTCGTCTCGCGATCTACGATGATGTTAAGAGGTATATTCAGGCTTTGGGAGTTATCTGATTATCAGGACACGTGGATTATCCACAGAGCACTGCTAGACAGGCTTTTTCACTTTCACTATTTATGTGAGAAAAATCAGTTTCTAGAATTCGATAATTGGTCTTTTTTTGAACAATATAAAGCTCAAAACAAAGTTAAGAGCGACCTCGCGTTTAAGCATGAAGCGGTTGGATGGGTATACGAATTGACAGATGAGCAGAAGTTTCGTGTGAAAACACTATCAGCAGATCCGCCAAAATGGAGAAGACCTAAAGCGGAAGACGTGGCCAAATCGATGGCTTTAGACTTCTTGTACAAATACGGTTACGACTTCGCATCAACACACGTGCATCCTATGGCAAATGACGGTCAACAGGATTTTTATACCATAACGAATTTGGAGCCTACTTCAAAGTTTCCAGATCAAATTAGTGTGCTTTCTAATTCTATTTTGGCCACATCCTTATTGCTTCAGGAAGCATTGAATCAAAGCTCATTCCGTTGGAGGCGTTTGCTTTGGGACTATATAGACCAAATCCGATTGTTCTTAGACAAAGGAAGTGACTCCTTTAAAGAGTCTTTTTCCAAACTGGGGCATATGTTTCCAGAAACCGAGTTATGCGAAAAAACCGAGGCCTAACACCGCCGGGACCTCGTAAAGCGCTGCGCGCTTCCCTCTGCCCTTTAGGCGACTATTAGAGTTCAAAAAATAGGAGTCGTTATGAAAAATTACATTTTCATTTTATTACTGTTTCTTAACTTTCTACACCCATCCTCAGAAGATGATAAAATAAAGGTTGATATTTCATCAGGTTTTTTGAAATTTTTCTACCAAAATAGTGCTGGTTTATTGGTTACACCATTACAGTTAAAAAATGTGAGCGATAAAACTATTAAATATATTACTGTTGAAGTAAATGCCTATAATGCTGTCGGGGATTTAATGGTACCTGAGTTGGGTGGAAGAGAATGTAAAATTACTGGGCCAATAAAGCCGTTAGCAAATCATAAAACACATTTGGATTGTTCAACTTATTATCGAGGATTAGTTAATAATTTGAAAATAAGAGTAGTTGATGTCGAATACTTAGATGGCACATTCCATAACACACCAACTGAATTTTATCACTTTACATACAGCAGACAAGAAAATAATAAATTTGCAATAAAAATGGGGATTGGTGTTGCTATACTTCTATCAATTTTCGCATTTGCAGGTGGTTAATTAATTTGCACTCTAATCCTTACTCCACCGGACATGATAACGTATCGGCGAAAATCGACCGAAATGGATGTGCCAGTGAGTTTATTCGTTAGAGAATAAATGAATATCTACTATCCTTTGACCACAAAAACATAATTCCAACTTATAAGAATCATACTTTTATAAATATCATATTTTTATGTAGAACAAATGCAACTATAATTAAAACCTTGCGAAGGTTTCATATAAAAATTATATCATATCAAATTATTTACAATCGGTTGATATTAACCTTCGCAAGGTTCTCTAAACAGTACAAATATTACTTATAATTGAACATCAACCGCTAAGCTAATATTACGTGTTGCACCGGGCCAATAGTATCCACCATAATAACTATAACCATAAGTTGCGTATAAAGTGTCAAACAGGTTATTTACTCTAGCAGTAACTCGTATTTGATCATACTGTAACCAGCCGCTTAGGTTAAAAATCAGATATGGATCAATCGCTAAATCCTGAGTATTTACTTCATCAATATATTGTTTTCCAACATATTTTCCGTACAACATAAATCCATACATTTTCCCCGGCGAATAATCAATTGTAATATTAGCTAATTTATCTGGAACGTTTGTTAGTTTCTTACCAACAAATTCGCCACTTTTAAGCTTATTAAGACTCCATGCACCATTGAATCTTATGGCAAATAAATTATTGATTTCCCATCCACCTTCAATTTCAATTCCTTCGTGTCTTGTTTTATCGGCTGATTTCACATCAAATTCACCTTCAGCAAAATCATAAATATCTGATAATATTTCATTAAAATAATCAATTCGATACAAATTGATTTTCAGATATTTATTTCTATAGAGTAGATTGATTCCTGCTTCCTCATCAATAATCTTTTCTGATGCAGTTTCTTTTGGTTCAGCCCATACATCGTCAGCTTCAATTATTTGATCATCTGATGGTTCTTTCTCAGCTGTACCATAGTTGCCAAAAATTGAAATATTATTAGAGATATCATAGCTAAATCCAAAACGTGGATTTATAAATGACCAGCTTGCATTTAAATCATATCCTTTAGCATGACCTATTGCTTTTTGATCTAAAGACCAATCATGTTTCTGTAGTTGTATATCACCGACTAAATGTAATCCAATTGGAAGTGAATAAACAATATGACCAAATGCTGTAAGTGAACTTTTCTCTCCAAGATACTCATAATATCTATATTTTTCAGGTAATTTTGCACGAAGTACTGGATCATAAACATCTAACACTTCACCAAAATGTTTTCCTGAATAGATACGCGATTCAAAACCTAAATCCATCCTTAAATTATTATAATTGATAGTTATTGTTGGAACAACACCAAAATATTTATTTTTAATCCATTTTCTCCTTAGAAAATCAGCTTCCATAGCTAATTCTTGCTCATCAGTAAGCTCATTGCTAATATCTAAATTATATGAGTAATAATCTTTGCCAAATTTTTCCACTTCATAAAACCCCGAACCCATCACTAAATAAGCTACATTACGAAATGTAATATGTGGACTAAAATTGTAACGAGTATTCAACGAATATATTTGTTGGTAAAAGTCATCAATAAAGGGTACTGTCCATTCCATTTTACCTTTTCGTAGATTACGTTCAGATAACATATCTTTACTTATTCCATCCCACTGTAATTGACTTATTTCTTTGCCAAGCAATACTCGAAATTGATTAGTTATATTTTTTATACGATGCTCTACACCCAAGCTAAACGCTGTTTGGTTAGAATTTGAATAATCTCTGTATCCGTTTGATTTTATTGATGACAAGCGTGACGTTAAACTCCATTGTTTTCCAAATCTTTCACCGGAGGAATATTGAATACGTCCTTTATACGTTCCAAATGACCCCATCAACCCTCCTACAGTTAGCTTTTCATAAGGGCTACTTATTTTTGTTTGAACATTAATTGAACCGCCAAAAGCAGCTGCACCGTATAAACTATTACCTATTCCCCTTTGTATTTCAACATCAGACGCATCGCTTAAAATATCACCATGATCAACCCAATAAACTTGGTGACTTTCATTATCGTTTAGCGGAACATTGTCAAGCATTACCGCTATCCGACTTTGGTCAAATCCCCTAATAGAAACATAAGAATATCCTGTTCCATTACCGGATTCGCTATAAGCATGAATACCGGGTTCGGTACTCAATATCATTGGAACATCCTCAACAGAATAATGCGCTGCCACTTCCCTGGCAGATAAGTTTGAATGTGCTACCGGTGTAATACCCGGAATAACTCTTGTAGCTGCAACTTCCACCGGAATACCTTTTAAAGCTTTCGGAATAAGATATATATCGAATGTTTCTGTAGTAAAATCAATAGTTTCTGATTCATAACCAATCATTATAATTCTTATTTTTAATTGATCTGCTACGTTAATACTGAATCTACCAAATTCATCGGTAGTAGTACCGATGTTCCCGATAATAATATTAGCACCATTTATCGGTTTATTAGTCACGTTATTATAAATGTGGCCGCTAACTACAAAAGATTCACAAAAGATGTAGGTTGAAATACTAGCAATCACTAGTATTAATTTGATTTGCTTCTTCATGTTTGCCTCCCTTCGCTGGTATTATCCATATCAGGTTCTAAGGGTATTTTCTCAGCCGTATTGACTTAATTCAAAACAGCACCCCAAGTGCATGTAAAAATTACAAAATATTTAATATTTTAGTAAGCTATAAATTTTGAAAGTTGAATAAAAATATATTAAACAACACATAGCCAACAATTATAATAACTACTTCTTTACACCTGACCCCTAACTACTTAACTCTAATCTCCTATTGCTGATTTACTATATTTCTCTCTATTTTTAAAGATAAGTAATTAAAAGAAAACCAATGTCTAAAAAACCATTTCCGGAAATCACTATTAAAGCAATTCTTCTTGGCGTTGTACTATCTATGATCTTAGCTGGTGCAAATGCTTACCTTGGTTTGTTCGCCGGTATGACGGTATCTGCATCAATTCCGGCAGCTGTTATTTCAATGGGAGTTTTACGATTATTCCGACGTTCCAATATACTCGAAAATAATATTGTACAAACTGCCGCCTCTGCGGGCGAATCGCTTGCAGCGGGTGTTATTTTCACTATTCCTGCTCTTGTTTTAATGGGTTACTGGACGGAATTCAACTATTTTGAAGTAGCCAAAATAGCAAGTATCGGCGGATTGATTGGTGTACTTTTTACTATTCCTTTACGTCGTGCTTTGATAGTTGAAGCAAAACTGACCTATCCGGAAGGCATCGCTACTGCGGCCGTTTTGAGAGCAGGTGATAGAAACCAAGAGGGTGAAGCCGCCGAAGCGGCTAAAGGCAGTATGAAATTGATTGGTCTCGCCGCACTTGCCGCCGGATTAATGAAAGTAGCACAACAGGGATATCAATTATGGTCCGCTGCTATTGCGGGAGCAATTAAATTGCCGATTGGAAAAGGCGCAATTTTTGGATTGGGTACAAACCTCTCTCCTGCCTTGATTGCTGTTGGTTACATTGTGGGACGGAATATTGGTATTCTCGTTGTTGGTGGTGGCTTGATCTCTTGGGCGATTGCAATTCCTATTTATTCAGTAATTTACGGCTATGAAGGCAGTTATTTTAAAGCGGCGGAAAATATCTGGAATTCACAAATCAGATTTTTGGGGATTGGCGCAATGGTTGTTGGAGGGATATGGTCGTTAATTAAGTTAGCAAAACCATTAGTTACCGGAATAAAAGCAAGTCTTGACGCTATGAAACATGCCCGTGAAGGGAAAATCGTAGCCCGCGAAGATAGAGATTTTCCCATAAAATATGTGGGCTATGCGTTATTAGTGTTATTAATCCCTGTATTTCTTTTATATTACGGAATACTTGAATCAATTTGGATAGCAGTTCTTTTATCAATTGTAATGATGATCTTTGGATTTTTATTTTCTGCAGTTGCATCTTATATGGCAGGTATTGTCGGTTCGTCAAATAATCCGATTTCCGGTGTTACCATTGCAACAATTTTGTTCTCCTCTCTGTTATTATTAGCATTGTTAGGAGCCGGTTCAGCTAAGGGTGCCGCCGCCGCAATTTTAATTGGTGCGGTTGTTTGCTGTGCAGCATCTATTGGTGGTGATAATATGCAAGATTTAAAAACCGGATATATTTTAGGTGCTACACCCTGGAAACAGCAAGTTATGCAAGTTGTTGGAACCATAAGTGCCGCAATTGTATTAGGACTCGTTCTTGATATTTTACATACCGCTTATACGATTGGTTCTCCGACTCTTTCGGCTCCTCAAGCAACATTGATGAAATCGGTAGCGGAAGGTGTTTTTCAAGGTAATCTGCCATGGACAATGGTAATTCTTGGAGGAATAATTGGTGTCTTGATAGTTTTATTAGATGTTCGACAAGAACGCATCGGTTCGGATTTTCGGGTTCCGGTATTAGCAGTGGCGGTAGGTATTTATTTACCAATTGAATTATCCGTACCAATTTTCATTGGTGGTATGATTTCACATCTTGGTAATAAAAACGGTGCTACTGAAGTTACCCGCAGAAATGGTTTACTGTTAGCGTCGGGCTTGATTACCGGTGAGGCACTTATGGGTATTTTAGTCGCTGTACCGATATTCATTACTTCAAACAAAGACTGGTGGCCAACATTTGGTCCGGCAACTTGGCTGGGTACGTTATTCTTTGTTGGTGTGATGTATTGGCTATATAAAACACTGGTGAGTCGTAAGCAATAATTAGTGGAATGGAAGAGTGGTTGAATGGTAGATTGGTTAAGTGGTGGAATGTTGTAGCACAGCGGAAACCCCGCAGAATGCGGGGGTAGATTAGTGAAATGTTGAATAAACAAATTATTTATCTTAAATATTCAATAGTAAATTTTCAATAATAAATAGTGAAATAAAATGGCAATAAATATCGAATTATTAAAACGTTTACCAAAAGTTGAGTTGCATTGTCATCTTGATGGTTGTTTGCGAATTGAAACAATTTTAGACCTCGCTCAAAAAGATAAGGTCAAACTACCATCATTTGATTTTGATGAATTACGAAAAGCTCTAACTATTGGTGATAATCGCGTTACTCTTGAAGAATATATTGACAGATTCAATATAACTTTAAGTGTTATGCAAACTCCGGAAAGTCTGAAGCGTATCGCTTTTGAATTGATTGAAGACGTAGCTAAGGAAAATGTAAGATACATAGAAATTCGTTATTCTCCAATTTTACACACCAAAAAGGATATGACACCTGCTGAATCTATTGACGCAGTTAATGCAGGTTTAAAGCAAGGAGAAAAGGAGTTTGGTGTAAAGTCGGGAATCATCATTTGCGGTATTAGAAATATATCACCTGAGGTATCGTTAAAATTAGCTGATCTAACAGTTCAATACAAAAATAAAGGAGTTGTAGGATTTGATCTTGCAGGAACAGAAGAAAATTTTCCTGCGAAAGATCATCGGGAAGCGTTTTATTTAATTCAAAATAATAACATTAATGCCACTATTCACGCGGGAGAAGCCTTCGGTCCGGCTTCGATACATCAAGCGATTCACTATTGTAATGCGCACCGTATTGGTCACGGTACACGCTTAAAAGAAGATAGAGACCTAATGAATTATGTGAATGACCACCGTATTCCGTTGGAAATTTGCCTTACATCTAATTGGCATACACGTACCGTACATTCCTTGAAGTATCACCCTGCAAAATTCTATTATGATGAAGGTATTCGTATATCATTGAATACTGATAACCGCCTTATTTCTGATACTACATTAACCAAGGAATTTGCACTTGCACATGAATTATTTGGATTTTATCTAAATGATTTCCGCAGAATGACAATCACCGCGATGAAAAGCACCTTTTTGAGCTACAAAACGCGCAAAGTAATGATTCGTGAAATTGCCGAAGAATTTGAACAGGAATTTGGCTTAATGTCCGAATACGTAGAAACCGGTTATCAACGGATTAGAGGTAGAAAGTAATTTAATTTCTAATAACTGCTACTTTTCCAAATTTACGTGATCCATCTGCGGTGTAAACCGCTAAAAGATATACTCCACTACCGACCCAATTCCCGTTTTCATCTTTACCATCCCATTGAATTTGGTAACCGTTAATTCCTAAATCTTTGGAATCCAAACTGCGAATTACTTCACCGGTTATTGTCATAACTTTTAAAGAAGAATTGTCTTTTAAATTATCAATAATTAATGGTTTATCGGATGGTATATGAAAAGGACTTGGGAATATTTTCAATTCGGAATAATTCTTCTTTGATGTGGCAAATGGAATACGGAAAGAATTAATACCACGATTTGTTGAAATGTAAGCCATTCCTTTTGAATCATCGAAGGCAATGTCTGATACATTGTTCGAAAGTAATGGGTAATTATCAGTATTAATACTTTCTACAATTATATTTTCATAATTGTCAGGCCAAAATGTTGAATTATTGAGGAGAACATGTATTCCATCAGAACCCGATACTGTCCAAGCGTTACCATTAGCATCTAACCGGACTTCTGATTCCTGTCCAAATGAAATATTCGGAAAATAATAACGTGGACTCTCATATTTAATTGGGTCATCATTTGAGAATTGTAAATCAAAAAAGGTTAATCCGATTGGAGTTAACATATATAATCGATTTTCGGGTGTAATTGCTAATGACCAAATCGTTTTATTTGAATTAATATTAATCTTATGCCATTGAAAATCTTCAGGTTGAGCCGGATTACCGGAATATGATAGCATCGCCAATCCTCCATCCGGAAAACCGATATTTCTGTCACTATCTTGAAATGAGCCAACCCACACCCGTTTCCATGCATCAATCGTAACTGTACTTGGGGTTAACCCGATTGCATTCATAGCATCATCAGCACTATACGATTTCCAATTTCCATCGATTGTTTTAACATGCAACGGTTCATGTTTCGTCGTAGCAAAGGCGTCTGCGACCCAAAGGTTGCCATCACGGTCAAATTCAACGTCCTTAACAATTAAATACTCGTTTGCAAAATAATCAAGATAAGTTGTGTCAATTAAAGTGAAATTGACCGGATTATCAACATCAATGATTATAATACCTCCGCCATTCCGACGAGGATACGGATAAGTACCTTCAATCGCGCAATACAGCAAACCGTCCGGTCCTTGTGCTAATTTTGAAATGGAAGCCCCAAAATCAATCGGAATTGAGTCAGCAATAAAATAATTATAATTCTTATCGGTTTGAATTATTACATCATCCTTTGATTCAACAATATTTCGCCATCCGTTTGTCTCTTTTATTGCAAGACCTGTATTTGAACCACCGACAATCCTACCGTCTTCAAGTACCGTAATTGCCTGAAAATTATTGGTTAAAGTAGCATTTGGTATTAAATATTTAATTGTCTGATTACTATCTAAAAATGCCAATCCGGTAGTTGTAGCAAATCTGACACTACCATCATTTAATAAATTAATTGAATTAATAGAATTCTTAGGAATAGGAATTTGTTCAGTAATATTATCTTTAAAATAATAGATTTTTCTTTCACCTAAACCTATGATAGTACCATCTGATAATACTGCAAAGTCTTTCAAAGTATAATCGGATAACGAACGAATAATTGATAATTGCAAATTATTCAGTTCAATTAAATACAATATGTTATCAGAATAGCAATATAATTCATTTTGTCTTAAGAATAGATTTGTAACTGATTGTTCTAATTCAGAAAAAGGTCTAATCCAATTATTTGGATCATCACCCATATTACCTTTATACAAACCTATTTTAGTTGCGACATATACAAAATTATTAAAAATCTCAATATTATATATTTTTTCTCCACGGGGCCAATTAGGATAGAGATCTTTGTGAACAAATTCTTCGTCTAAATAAATAAATTCAATTATACCGAAATCATTATTATTCCGATAGATTGCATAAACAATTGAATCGCTAATTGCAAAATCAATTATTTCTGTCATATCATAATTGAATTCTTTTATAGACTTTTGAGAGTTAACATTATAAATTTGCACAAATCCATTAGGCTCACCCCCACCTAACCATAATTCACCTGATTTACCGACTGCTAAACAATTTAGTTTTGTACCGATTAATCCATCAATATTATTTAGATTTTCAAAGGTTTGGTTATTTTTATCATAGAGCAATAATCCTCCATCAGTTGCACAAACAAGACTTTCTTCATATTCGACTATCTCATGGATATTCAATGGTGAAGTGTACGAATTCCAATCTCCAATCCTAGCTTGACTATAAACTGCATAAAAGGAAAAGATTGTCAACCAAAAGAGTCGCATTTTATTTAAACGGAATTGGAATAAAACATAATACAAAAATTGCTAAACAAATATACCCAATTCTTTTATTTTTATCAGATAAAGGTACATCTATATCATTAACAGGAGGATGTTTTGTTGTTCGCATTAACACTAAAATTAAAACTGCCCAAACTAACCAATTTAATGAAAGCAGTCCCATTGGAATCAGCGCT
>JAUWFQ010000144.1 GCA_030606865.1 bacterium | reverse complement strand
CAAATCGTTAAGGATTGAATCTAATCGTAAAATCGAAAGGATTTCTGTCAATCTCTCAGCGTGTCCATTCATAAACAGCATTGTGTAATGATCGCGTGGTGTTTGACTATGAACTTCATCGAGTCCGGTAATCATATTATGAAACTGTTTGGTGGCGGACTCCAATTTGCCATATTCAAATAATTCTATGCCATAGTAAGTTGCCAAACGAACTTTGCGTAATCCGTGATTGCTACTCAAGAGGTTTTCAGTTCGTATTCTTTTTGTCCATCCTCGTTGATAATCCGATGCTGCTCCGCGTAACGCTATCGCCCGGGCGATTTCATAAAACTTATTTCCACCCTTTGGTTCGTAAGTATCTGCTTCTCCGGCAAGAATAATATTAGCGTAAAACGCTAAAAAACTCGATAAAGGATTGAACAGAACTGCATCATAATACAGCGAACCGCTTTCATTATAAGTGAACTGAAATGATTTATCAAAGTAACGTTGATCAATACCATTTGAGAATAAAGCTTGTGAAAGATATACTTGTTCCGACCCTTTTGATGAGGTACCTTCGAAAATAATTTGAATATGAAGTGATATCTCCAAATCATTATACTCTTCATCCCACTCAGTATTCTGAAAAAACCGTTTAATTTCATCTTTTAATGGTAAAAGTTGTTGGCGTTCACTATCGCGTAAAAGGCGATCATCAAAAGAAACGTCTACAGTGCCAAATTGTCCGAATGAAAAATTTGAAATAAGAATGGTTGCAATAAAGATGCGAAGCATACAAGCTTTGTTCATAACCATTAAATGTAGAGTGTTATATAATTGTTTAGCAAGAGAAAGATAATTATTTAAATAATATATTTTTTACTAAACCTGTATCTATTTGTTTCAACAATATAAGACTAGTTTGTATTTTTTAAGCCACTTTTAAATAACTAAATAATTATTTGAGGAAATAAGATGAAATCTAATTCTAAAGTTGCAGATTTGGCCGGTCCCGGCATTAGTACTTACGAAGAAGTCGAAAAAATTTTACCTAACGATTATTCACCATTACAAACTCCAATGGAACGAATGAAAGCGCTCTATATGATAAAGGAATATGTAGAGAAAGGATTAGCAGAAGCACTTAATCTGCAATTAGTTCAAGTACCGCTGATCGTGAGTAAGGATAGTGGTGTAAATGATATGCTTGACCGTGATGGGTCACGTACCCCTATTGAATTTCCTGCCGGACTTGGTTTGGATAAACGCATTGAAGCGCAAATAGTACAAGCGGCAACTAAATGGAAGCGTCCAGCCTTAAAACAATTTGGCTGTAAACCCGGAGAGGGAATCAACACCGATATGCGAGCGGTACGAAAAGATTATTTTTTAGATCACGATCACAGTTCATATGTTGATCAATGGGATTGGGAACAAGTAATTACAGAAGACCAAAGGAATCTAGATTATTTGACTGATGTTGTAAAAAAGATTTGGAAAGTAATTTATGGAGCTAGACAATTTGTTAAACAGGAATTTCCTGAATTAAATAACGATAAATATCCGGATATTCCGGAAGAATTGACATTTATTCATGCCGAAGAAATACTCGAAATGTATCCTGATCTGCCACGCAAACAGCGCGAAACAAAGATAATTCAAGAATATCCCGCAGTCTTTATTTACGGTATCGGATGGGTACTAAAAGATGGATATCCGCATGAAATGCGCGCAGCCGATTATGATGATTGGATTACTCTAACAGTATCTAAAAAAGGCGAACCAATGCACGGTTTAAATGGTGATATCCTTGTTTGGAATCCTGTTACCAAACGGCGACATGAATTAACATCCATGGGTATTAGAGTTACCAAAGAGACTTTAGTAAAACAAATGGAAATAGCAGGATTGGAAGAGAACCTTAAACTGCCCTATCATCAAGCTATTTTAAATGATGAAATTCCATTAAGCATTGGCGGAGGGATTGGTCAGGCACGTACATACATGTACTTGCTTAGAACAGCTCATTTAGGTGAAGTAACGGTAACAATTTGGCCGCAACAGCTTAAAGATATTTGCGCTAAAAAGAATATCTATGTTTTAGAATAGTTTTAAGATTTACACCAATTATGAAAGTAAGGAACGATGAATTTCGTTCCTTACTTTTTTTTAACGGTTTGAATATGGGGTATTTGACATTTCAATACTTTTCACTATCAAATTGCTATATATTTTATTTATTATACTTATTTTCAAACTAACACTTTCCGCCCACTGCCCTATATTTATTATTACCTGCCGGCTTTTTCTACATTATCACTTTTCTTCATTAATAGTTTTGTTATCTATCTTATCCCAATCTGCATAATTAGTTATATTAATATTGGTTTTGGGCTCAGTAGTATAATTTTCATTACTGTTATATGTCCATTCCATTGTTGATGAACCTCCGCCTGATTGTGTTGTAATTAGTGCTGAATTACGCACAAGTCCGATAGGATATGCCTGATCCCGAGGTGTAGTTCTGTCTCCGTGTGTCGGGTCAGTTGGAATCCAGCCATAATTTGGCAAATAAACTTCAACCCATCGATGATATACATCATCCATATAGGCCAGTTCTTTCCTGTCCCATGTTGAACCAACATATCTTGTCGGAAGGCCTGCGGCTTTACAAAGAGCAATAAAAACGAAAGAATATTCAGAGCATGAACCATGTTTGTTTGTTATTACAGTTGGAGCAGTATCCCATGCACCGTCCATAAGATAATGCAAATGACCGATTAAATATTGATGAATATTTCGCATTATCCAGTAGGGGTTTTTTTCATTTCCAACAACCTGCTTAATTGTTTCCTGAATTACTTTGCTGTTTATTTGATATTTTTCATCATCAAGCAGATACTTTTCTTTAATATCTTTTGGTATATCTTTTAACGAACCAATATTTTCAGGATAAATAAAATACCGAACATTATAAGATTCAAATACAGTAGTAACCTGTATTTCTGTTTTTTCCCCGGGTTTGATATCTTTAAATTGGAACAATGCTGTTTTTTGTCCCCATATATCAGTTAAAATCTCATTTGGTTTAATATTGTAGTTTATCTCACCAAGAATTGTTTGATTATCTCTGTTTTCTGGCAAAGCAATATTTACATTTAATGTTTTAATTTTTCCCGGTCCGTAACACGTAACATTATGATTAAAAGTCACTTTGTGCAATTGTTTATCTTTGCGGACGAATTTTTCAGAATCCCTTATTTTTAGTTGATAAATTTTATCATCTTCAAAATCTACAGTCCATAATTTTTTATCATTAACTGCTAATCCGTGTATACAGTTTCCCGGAGCATCCAGAATAATAATTACAAAACCTGTTTTAGGATCAACCATATAAATTTCATCTGTTCCCCTGTCAGAAATCCATAAATATTTACCGTCAAAAGTAATTCCTTTTGGATCTTTTGCCGGTGATTTAAAAGATTTAATAGTAGTGCCGTCAACTTGACTAAATTGAATAACTTTATCTGCTTTATCATCAACACACCAAAGATATTTACCGTCCCATGTCAGCCCTTTAGGGCTTTTCGAAGGAGATTTTAAAGTTTTTAGTATTGTTCCGTCTTTTGGATCTATTTTAAAAATCATCCCGTCTAAATCTTCAGACTTATCTGTTCTACCTCTATAATCGGCATTCCAAAGATATTTACCGTCCCAGGCTAATCCCATTGGCCAATATGCTGGCGATTCAATTTGCCGAATAAGTGCTCCTGTTTCCGGGTTTAAACAATAAATTTTATCGGTTCCTCTATCGGCAAGCCAAAGGTTTTTTCCATCAAAACAAAGTCCTGTAGGATAATTACTCTGTGTACTAAAAGATTTAACTATGTCTCCGGAATATGCGAAACTAGTTGAACAAAATGCTACTAGTACTAATAATGTTGTTAGTAGTTTTTTCATAATAATCTCCTAATTTTAATAATGTAATTGAATATGGATAATTTTGTCTATTTACTCTTGATTATTTTTTAATTATTATACACGATGCTTTGTAAATACTCATCTATGTTATTACCAAAAAACTGAAAGAATATCTTATTTTCAGCTTGCAGGTAACGGTGGCAATATGAAGTGTTGGGCATTTTGAAACACCTAACTTTCAATTTATTACACTGTTTGTTTAATGTTAAGATGTTCATATTTAGCACTTTTCACCCAATTTTTTATATTGCGTGTTAGTTGCTGTTATTCATTTGTTCCCCAAGTTTCAATAAATATGTTAATCCAGCTTCTTCCTTTAATGCATCAATCTTCATTTTATGATTCATATAATCAAGTGCTATGTCAGTACTGCAAGAGACAGATGTAGCAAGCAAATCAAAATTGGTTAGCTTTGGCTTACCTACCACTAATTTTACACCTTTGCTTACGTTCGAAAGAATTTTATAAAACCAATTTTTTT
>JAUWFQ010000160.1 GCA_030606865.1 bacterium | reverse complement strand
TATTGCTCCTAATCCCCCTATTTCCTAATTCCCCAATATCCCATTTCCCTAATCAACTAATTCCCCAATTCCCTAATGTCTTAATCGCCCAAACAGAGTTCTTTGGCTATTACGAAGGTGAGTTCGATCAATTAAAATTTGCCAATCAAACCTATAACTATGGATATAATAAGTTACGGTTAGACTTTGAAGCACACCCCGATGATGCAGTTACAATCGGAGCAAATATAAATATTCAAAAATACTTTGATAACATATCTTGGAATTTATTGGATTTTCTTCCCAGTAATATTTGGATACCTATATTTCAGCCGGAAGGTTATCCTGAAGAAATGTGGATAACGGAATTTCCTATCGCATTATTAGACACTTTTTATCTTGATAATGTTTATCTAAAGGCAGGGTTTAAACATTTTGATTTAACGGTTGGTAAGCAACAAATATCGTTGGGTACGGGCTATGCCTGGAATCCACTCGATATTTTTAATACAAAACAATTGCTTGACCCTACCTATGAACAAACCGGTGTAAATGCAGTAAGGGTTGAAATTCCAATTAAAGGAAGAACCAATTTGGATGTAATTCTATCACCCGGTACAGATTGGAAAGAATCAGTAAAAATGCTACAATTAAAAACCGGCGTGGGTAGATTTGATATACAGGGAACTATAGGACAATACACTTGGAAAAGAACAAATTTTGATTTAAACAAATTTGCAATTAATAAACTTAAAGATGAACGTACTTTATTGGGCGGATCTATTGTTGGAGAACTTGCCGGTGCCGGTATTTGGATAGAAGGTGCTTGGAATAAAATGGAAAACAGTGATGATTTTTCTGAAGTTGTTGTTGGCGGTGATTATACATTTAAAAATAGCCTATATATCATAATGGAGTACTTGCACAATGAAAATGGGGTTTCCAATGGTGATAATTTAGACATTAATAATTATTTACAATATTTTATGGGTGAAACACATAGTTTAATGCAGGACTATTTATTTGGTTTTATAAACTATCCATTAAATGATTTTATTCAAATTGGATTATTGGGTTTTGGAAATTTAAACGATAAGAGCGCTGCATTAAACCCTCAATTATTATGGAATTTATTCCAAGATGTTGATCTGACAATAATGTATAGTCACTTTATAGGAGATGACAAGACTGAATTTGGTGTACAAGATTGGGGCTGGCGCATTCGATTACGCGGATATTTTTAAAAAATGAAAAAAATTAAGGAATTAAAATGGATCCATTAGTCTGGTTGTATTTCGCAAATGCTGTTTTATTAATAAACCACGAAATTGATTCTGCTTATTGGAAAGAATGGAAACAGTTTAAAGCAGCCTTTGGATGGTTTAGAAGCGATGACGATACAAATAATATGAAATGGTTTTTAATAATTCATTTTTTTATGATATTCGTTATTCTTTTCGGATTAATTGAAGTTTATAAAGCATCAATGATTGGATATATTTGTTCAATCATTTTGTCGGTAGGAGGAATATTCGCATTTTTCTTCCACACCTACTATATAAAGAATGGAAGGAGAGAATTTAAGGTGCCGATTTCAAAATTTATTTTATCAGCAATGCTAATAGTATCAATTGCACAATTGAGTCTAACAATATATATAATGTCTATATGAGGAAATTATGAGAGAAAAATTATTAAATAACTTGGCAACGTTTATTGCAAAAAAACCATGGTGGACAGCATTAATCTTATTGATTATATCCATAATTATGGCAGGAATGGCTGCGCAATTAAAATTAACAACTTCTTTTACCAATCTTTTGCCAAAAGATAATCCGATGGTAGATGAATTCAACATGATTATTGATGAATATAATGGTTCATCGTCCATGTTGATTGTAGCTGAGGGAGAGCCTGAAAAACTTGAAGAATTTGCTGAGTTGGCTGTTCCTAAAATTGAAGAACTAACACAGTGGGTATCGCGTGTTGATTACAAGATGCCAAAGGAATTTATGGCAAAACATGGATTAATGTTAATGAAGTCCAGTGATTTGGAAAATAATATGGAGCTTTTTCAAAGCCCAAATCTTGATGATTTTCTTACTAATCTAAATAATAGTTTGGAAAAAGAATACATTCAAAGCGAAGATAAAATTACCGGACAGGAACAAGAACAGGGGGCAATACGCTTTTTGGCAAGTATACAATCGTGGGTTTCAATTTTTAATGGCGTTTTAAATGGCGATACCGATGGCGCAGGAGAGAATGCAGCGGAAGCAATATTATATGGTGATGAATACTATAGAAGCTGGGATGATCGCATGATAATTCTACAGATACTGCCGACATTCACGATGTTTGATATAGAACCATCAGTTGCTAGTACTGATTCAATCGAAAAAATTGTGCACGACATTGGTAATGAAATTGGAGTTCGCGCTGGACTGACAGGAACAATACCTCTTGGAAGAGATGAAATGGTTTCCGTTCAAAATGATTCAATGACAATAACCATGATCGCCTTGGTGGGTATATTGATTTTATTTATCGTTGCCTTCAGAATGTTGATTAGTCCAATCTTGGCAATAATTACATTGATAATTGGTGTGCTGTGGGCATTGGGAATTGCGTGGCCATTGGTTGGTACGCTAAACCTTATGACATCAATGATGGCAGTTGTACTTGTTGGATTGGGGATTGATTTCTCAGTCCATATTATTTCGACATTTACAGAAATGCGCCATAAAGGCGATGACGTTATTATATCGCTTAGAGCAACATTTTCAAAGTCGGGTCCTGGAATTATGACGGGCGGCCTTACAACAGCATCTGCTTTTTTGACGTTGCTTGTTGCAAGGACCGAAGGAATGAAAGAATTTGGATTAACGCTCGGAATTGGAATTATAATGACAATGTTAGCGGCAATGTTAATACTCCCGAATTTACTTGTTATTAGAGAAAGAATAAAAGCGCGTTTTGGAAAAAAGAAAAAACTAACAAAACATAGAGATATTTCTTATCAAAATTTAGGAACTGTAGCGGAGTGGTTCTCTAAGAGCTGGAGACTCGGAATAATTATTATATTGTTGCTACTAATTGTGTTTGGATATAATGGCTCAAAAATAACTATGGACTATAATTATTTGAATATGGAACCAGCCGGTTTAGAATCAATTGAGTTACAGGATAAAATGATTGATGCTTTTGATATTAGCTCAGACTATGCTTTGATTACCGCTGAAAGTCTAGACGAAGCTCAACAAATTACTGAAGCAGCAAAAGACATGAATACTGCCGGTATGGTACAATCCATAATTGATTTTTTACCTCCGGAAACAGAGCAAAGGAGTAGGGCTGGTTTGGTTTCGGTAATACGGCAAACAATGCAGCGAACACCTGTTAAAAGATATTCTCAGTTAGATTTTAGCACGATAGTAGATGAACTTTTCCGGCTAGAAGAAAATATTTTTGAGATTCAAGATTTAGCTTATATAGGCGGGCAAGATAAAGTATATTTAAAAAGCGCTTTGCTTGTTGGTGCTTTGCCCGACGAGGATGATCCATCATTGAAGTCGCTGAATGGAAAACTTTCAAACATAATGAATGATACGTCAATAGGATTGTTAAATAGTATAGTTGAAAATATTGAT
>JAUWFQ010000115.1 GCA_030606865.1 bacterium | reverse complement strand
TGATAGGATTCTATCAAATCCAAATACAGTAAATATTACCAATGAGCTTATTGATTCCAGTGAATTAGAAAATGTTGATTTAACATTAAATGTAAAAGAGGACGGTTCCGAATTATTGGAAATAAATTGGTCAAGAAAAGTTCAATTATCATATATCTCAAATACTAAAATAAATTTAGAATTGTTGGAAAAATTACCCCTGGTATGTGGTATCGCATTTGTGCGAAGATCTTATTTTAAAGATGGATTAGCAATCGCGCATGAAGGAATATTGATAGACAAAAAAGATTTAATTCATGCTTCCTCGCTAGCAAAGAAAACAATAAAAATTGATTTTCTCAACTATTATATTACTAACGGAGAACCGCTATTTGACGGAATTATGATATATAAATTTGTACCACTTGAATAAATATATATAGCGATTGCACCTCTGTATTTATTGTAATTAACTTAAAATACCCATAGGTAATTACAAGGAGTGAAAATTATGTTGTTTCCAAAAAAAATATGTGGAGTAGTTTTTATTTATTCTCTTATGTGTTTTATTCCATTCCCCTTATTAGCTGATATTAGTGCCTCTGAAGAACTAAGTAATCTTGAGAAAAAAGTTCGGGCAGAATCAATTGCCCTAAATTCGTTGATCAAAAAAGTACATCCTGATTATTCAGAAAAACTGGGATCGGTTAAAATAACAAAATTGAAGATTATTAGTAATCAATGCCGGGTGCGTGAAACAATTGAAAGATCATCACAATCTTTATATTCACCTAGGATAAATGAAGAATTTAAAATTATTGATCATGATGACAATTATTATCATATAAAATTAGGCGATGGTAGAGATGGGTGGATCCATGAATCGTGTGGGCAGAAAATTACTGATACTGTTGAACAGAAAAATGTAGGAAGGTTGCTGTCTGATGCTGACATTGGAAAGTATTTAGATTTTTCAGAAAAAATATTTATTAAAATTGAAGATAATAAAATATTAGCTGATAGGATTATTGAGAAAAATAAATTAAGTAAAAAAAATAAATCATATAAAAACATAAATAAATATTATTCATTAGCAGTTGGGATTTATAATAAATATCTTAAGGATAGAAAAACTTACATCGTAGAAAATTTTACTCTGGAGAAAAGGTTTTCCGGTTCAACTGAATTACTACTCGGCAAATCAAATCATCATCAAAACTTTCTTGATGGTATAAAAACAGAATTTGATGAAGGTAATAGAGATTTTGCTATTTTAGGTGATTTCATTATTAACAAATCCTCACAAGTAAATGTATCATTTACCAGTAAAAGCGAAGTGTTACAAACTCCTTATAAAACAAAGAATTATGGCATTGGTTTTAATTTCTCTGGCATTAAAAAATTGTTGTTAAGTACGAATATTAATTATAATTCTTATGATGATGCCTTTACTTTGAATAACGATTATGGCAGGTTTCAATTCGATGCAAATGTAAGGCACCAATTATCATCCAAAGCAAATTTCCGTTATCACTATTCCTTTTTAAAGAATGATTATAAAATCGATGATGGTGGAGATTATTCTAATCAAAAACTTTCGGCAATCGCCAATTTAAAAATTAACGAAATAGCAAAATTAGTCATTTCCATGTTAGCTAATTTTGAAAACAGCGATTCAGAATATCATCATTTCAGTAATTTTTTGCCGGCTATTTCTTACCAAAAGAAAATCGGTGATAAGCGAACTAATTTAAAATTTCGATTCGAAAATCTAGTTTTTAAAGATTTGGAATTACGTGATTACAATCGCATGGTGTTATCATACATGGTGAATAATCGTGATATTAATAAACGAAAAACTACAGATTTGTCCGTTAGTGCCAAGACTTTCCCGAATAATGGCATAAGTGATTATTACCAAGTAAAAACAAAATTCTCCTCTTCAATAATTGGTAAGAAGAATAAAAGAAAATCGCTTTCGTTATATACCAACGTTTATCCAAATGCAACTGATAACAGCTTTACTGATTTTCGGTATGATTACAACGTTACTTCCTCTGTATTCTACAATTTGTCGGCGTATTATCGTTTATGGCATGATACATTCGCAAGCGATAACGATAGTAGTGCTTCTGCAAAGCCGTCGATAGTCGATTTAAGCAGCAAATTTGGTTTTAAAATTGGACCAATCAGAGTTGGACCAACGATTGGATTGCACGCCATTCTTGATTTTGATGAAGATGAGATTTTCAAAAGAGATGGCAATTTAATACGAATTGGAGGAGTTGCTGAAGGAACTATTCTGTTGCCTAAAATGATAAATATATCAATGATGGTAGCATATGATTACGGTTCAGTATATAATAATGAATTTGGACCGATTAATCAATCCACTGGAGAACTCCCTATAATTGGATTACAAGAACGCCATCCAACAACATTACAATTTACTTCTACGATCTCGGTACCGCTAATCCACAATTTAGAAGTGATTGGTAGAATAAATTATTACAAGATCAATACCGATATGGATGAAACATTAAGTATTAATCCTATTGAATTCACAAAACAGATGTCGTTTCAACTTGGCATCCGATACCGATATAATTAGGGTGTGATGATGAAGTATAAAAATATAACTAAACAGATTATTTTGGCGATATTGTTTTTAGCTGTTTTCCTAAACAATGTAAATGGACAAACCTATGAACAACAACAAAAACTTCAGGAATATTTTGATAATAATAATAAGTTTTTTGGTTTTTCGAAACAAGTATTAGATGAAGTTTTTGGCGAACACAAGGATTTTTTCGGTAATTATGCAGATGCATTACTTGCAGTTGATTTGGCCAATAAATTAGCAAATGCTCAGGATAAAGCTTTTTTAGAGACAATTGTAATTGAAGCTAGTAAAAAAGGTATCGGAAAAGTATTTCCTGTCATGGCAAGTGTATTAGGTTGGGCATCATGGGCAAAAACGGGTATGGAGCTTTTAGATCAATTTGTGGTTACGCCGGCCAGGATAAATTATTCATTGGACTTCTATTTTGACATGCGCGATAAGGGAAATTCACCTGGAGATGCATCGTGGGCAACAAAAGATTATGGACAATTAAGTATGGTTTTAAAGAAGGAATTCAGAAAACAATATGGAGACGCTGCTTTTGAAGAAATACGTCCATCAGGTTTGAAACTTTTACCAAAATGGGATGCAAAATTCAATACATTTGTAGATGCGTGGATTGAGGCGCAATACATAAAGTACAAAGTAAAAAAGGAAATGGACCTGATTCTGAAAACTCGTGGTAAGGAAATATCCAAAGGTGAAAGGAAAATAATAAAGTGGCTTGAGGACAAACAAAAAGAATTAGATAAAGAAAAGGATTGCGAGAAAAATGAACACTGGGATGAAGATGAAGAGGATTGTGAATGTAATGATGGTTATACAGAGAATAGTGATGGAGACTGCATCAAAGTAAAAAATTGCGATAAAAATGAACATTGGAATATAAGCGAAGGTGCCTGCGAATGTGATGATGGTTATACAGAAGATAAAGATGGCGAATGTATTAAAGTAAAAGAATGTGACAAAAATGAATACTGGGATGCAGACGAAGGACAATGTGAATGCGTGGTTGGTTATACTGAAGACAAAAATGGAGATTGCGTTAAAGAACAAGATTGCGAAAATAATGAATATTGGGATGCATATGAAGGAGCATGTAAGTGTATTGATGGTTATGAGAAGGATAAGAATGGCAATTGCATAGAAAAAGAAGAAGAGGAAGAAGAGGGAGAGGAGGAAGTCGATGATGAAGATATTTGCTCAATTGAGTATATTAACTCACTCACATTTCTTATGGAGTTTTTAGTTGCAGACACAAAATTGAGTGAAACAGAGTTAATATCTTATATCAATAAATTCAATAAAGAAATAAACGATCAATCGTCTGATCCATGTAATAATAGTATAATTGCCTATTGTTATTATACTGCTTCTGAGATTGCTGCTCGCATGGCAGAAAACGTATCTGATATTCAAGATTTAGTTATAGAAATTCTTTGGCTTCAGTACGGATGTCCTGATTTAGGTCCACAAATGCAAGCTGAAGGAATTACCATTAAAAGCTTAGTTTCTAGTATTTCAGGGTTGGGCTCATATCAAGATAAATTAGCTCAAATGGAATCGCGATTACGTGAGAATGGGTGCGATGAGGATGAAGTTAAGGACAATGGAGAGAAAATAGTTCCTCCGGAAGGTGATCCCGGATTTATACAAGATGGTGGAATATCCATCGAAATGCCGGGAGATGGAGATGATAATGACGGTGATGGTCAGCAAGATGAGGAGATTCAAGGTTTGACCGGGTATAACGTAACTTTAGTATTATATGATTCTGGTAGCGCAGCAGATGATGTATTCAATTTATATGTTAATGGATATGGTAATTTGGGTCAAACACCTGCGGGTGGCTTAAGATCTTATGGACTTAATTTATTACCTGGGACTTACAGTGCGGTAGTCACGGTAGTCGTGGCACCGGATGATGTTGGTACATATACACTTACGGTATTGTATAATGGAGAATCAATCGGCTCAATTACAGGATCACCACCTCAAGGATCAAGTGCAACATTAACATTTACCGTCCCATCTGAAGAGGAATAGTTAAATATATAATTGTAGGGACAGGATGCGACCTGTCCCTACTTATAAATTAAATATTTTTTTCGAATTTGTAGAAACTGTTCCAATTCAGTTTGATAAGAATTAATGATTTCTGATGGCGTTTTACCTTCTTGAAGTTGCGTATATAGATTATCTGATCCCCAAATTCGTCCCATAGAATCTTTATGTATAACTAAACTATCTGGATATAATTTATTCATTGCCCAAAGTACCGTTACACCTGTTAAAATATTATTGTAAACATCACGCTTTGTAATGCTAATCTCAATACCGTTACAATTTTTATTTTCTAGTTTAGGATATTTCGACATAGTAGGAATCGATATAGGAGTAAATTGAATTGGATTAAAAATGACTCCCGGTAGATTTTGTTCGTTTAAAAGGTGTGTTAAACTATCTGCATCAATCCAAGGAGCGCCAATTTGTTTAAAGGGGAAATAGGTGCCTCGACCTTCACTAACGTTAGTTGCTTCAAAAAGACAGAATCCGGGATAAATGATAGCCGTTTCTAAATCCAGTATATTTGGAGATGGATTAGTCCAAGGCAAATTTGTTTGATCGTAAAAGTAATCCCTACTATAATTCTCCATTGGAATAATAGTTAATTCGGGAACAGGGTCAATCATTTTTTCACCAATAAGCATTTTTGCCAATTCACCTACTGTCATACCATACTGAATCGGAATTGGATATTTCCCGATAAATGATATGTAATTTTTATCAAGAATTGGACCTTCAACTTTATTTCCGATAGGATTTGGTCGGTCAAGTACCATAACGGGTATATTTGTTTCTCCTGCGGTTTCCATAACAAGCCCTAACGTACTGATATAAGTATAAAAACGTGCTCCAACGTCCTGGATATCATAAATTATTAAGTCAATGTTATCAAACATTTCCGGTGTTGGTTTCTTTGATTTTCCATATAGACTTATAATAGGGGGAAGATTTATTGATTTTAAATCATACTTAACATGCTCACCATCAGGAACCATTCCTGTAAAACCATGTTCCGGTGAGAAAATTTTAGCTATTTGAGTATGATTTTGTTGTTGTGTTTCAGTACCATTAGAAGTGCCTTGTTGACTAACATCACGTTCAGGTGTAAAAATTGTCTCTATTTGGGCAGCGGTTTTTGCATATAATTGAACTATAATTGAGTTCCCATTTTTATCAATTCCGGAATGATTAGTTACTAATGCTATTTTTTTTTCATGGAGTTTATCAAGTTGGTTCTCTAATAGTACATCCAAACCGGTTTTTACAAATGCGTTATTAT
>JAUWFQ010000090.1 GCA_030606865.1 bacterium | reverse complement strand
GTGAGTTTAAAGTTTCATCTTTTTCCAAGTTGCCATCTCTTGCTGCAAGATAAAGCAATTCCCTATCAACCCAAGCCGCAACAACATTATTAATGGAATAGTTTTGATTAGGAACAGAAAGTTTTAGTTTTTCAGCTTGAGCTAAAGTAAGAAACGAGTTTTCTACTTTGGCGATAATAGGGCGATCAACCTTGCTCTCTTTTGCACAAGATGTAAACATTAAAAGAATTATAAATGGTAATAATTTTCTCATAGACACTACATTTTAAACATCAAAGTTAGGAAAAGTTTCATTTAGAAAACAGCTCAACAAATAATTCAATGGCTTTCAATGACTGATCAAGGCTGTCAGCCTTAACAGAAATCGAAAAACCGCTTTTTAACGTGGTAAACTGATAACTAAAATTGTTTATTGTCAATTTTTCTTCAATAGCTTTAAACAGTTCTTGTGCGGATGAAAAAGGGGAAAAATCTGCCAATTTTATCGTGAGGTCAGAACCGATTACTGAAACGTGCGTTACAGCGGTTCCTGTTAACCTTGCGCGAAGTTTGGTTATATACATTAAGTTTTTTGCAGACTGCGGCAGCCTACTAAACCTATCAAGCAATTCAGCTTCAATTTTGTTTACTGCGCCAATATCACGCGCTTCAGATAATTGTTGGTAAAAATATAATCTGTCTTGCACGAGCGATACATAAACGCTGTCTAACATGGCATTAATTGGCATGGAAATCTTTGGCGGTTGTGGTACATCGGTATTACCGATTGATTCATCTACAGCTTCTTGTAAGAGTTTACAATACATTTCAAATCCAACGGTGGCAATATTTCCGCTTTGCTTATAACCAAAAAGATTACCTGCACCGCGAAGTTCAAGATCTTTAAGAGAAATATCATAGCCGGAACCTAAGGAAGTAAAATGTTCGATTGCCTTTAACCGTTTATGTGCGTTTTCACCGATAGTTTTACCGTGCGGTAACAACAAGAAACAATAAGCCTGTCTGTAGCTACGCCCAACACGACCCCTGATTTGATATAATTGAGAAAGACCAAAAATTTGTGCATTGTTGATAACAATTGTGTTGGCGTTTGCCACGTCTAAGCCGGATTCGATTATTGTTGTACAGAGTAATATATCAATATTTCCAGCAAAAAACGAAAGGACAGTACTTTCTAAATCCCTTGAATTCATTTTACCGTGCGCTACTCCCGTTACGTGATTAGGAAAAAGTTTAATAAGTTTTTTAAGAATGAAAGGAATTGATGATATATCATTGTGTAAAAAATACACTTGTCCTCTGCGCACAAGTTCATTATTTATAACGCTTTCGATATTGTCCCAATTGAAATATTGCACGAATGTTTTTATTGGGCGACGCGTTTTGGGCGGTGTACTAATCCGGCTTATATCTCGTATACCAAGCAACGATTGTTGCAAAGTCCTCGGTATGGGGGTCGCAGTAAGCGTTAGTACATCAACTGTAGAGCGCAATTGGCGTAAATTTTCCTTATGTTTTACTCCAAACCGATGTTCTTCATCAATTACTAGCAACCCCAAGTCGGGAAAAAGCACATCTTGCGAAAGTAGCCGGTGAGTACCTATTACCAAATCAGTTTGACCAGTTAACATTTTTTCCAATATTTCCTGCTGTTGCTTTTTGGTTTTAAATCGTGACAGTAATTCAACTTGTACGCCCAAAGGTTCTAATCGGGCTTTAGTCGATATAAAATGTTGATCAGCAAGAATGGTGGTGGGTGTTAAAAAAAGAACTTTTTTACCGGAAACAATCGCATTTAGGTTAGCCCTCAAAGCAACTTCTGTTTTTCCAAAACCGACATCCCCACAAATGAGTCTATCAACAGGAAAGTCTTTTTCCATATCTGATATAACTGTTTCTATTGCAGTTTTTTGTCCAGGCGTTTCTTCGTAAGGGAACGAAGCCTCCAACTCGCGCATGAAACCGTTGTTTATATTATACTTAAACCCCCGTTTTCTGCTGCGTGAAGTATATAAATTCACCAAATCTTGTACAGCGATTTTGGCAGATTCTTTTGCTATTTGTTTCTGCCTCTTCCATTTTGGACTGTTTAAGGTAGAGAGTGCAGGTTCTTTATCACCGGTAACGATCATTCTATGCACGCGATTGAATTTATCTATTGGGATATATATGTTTGCATTATCTGCGTATTCAATTTTAATACATTCCTGATTTACTTTATCATGGGTTAGAAGTGTTTTTAGTCCGCGATATAAACCGATACCAAAGTCTTGGTGTACAAGATAATCACCCCAATCTAAATCTTCTAAAGAGGAAAATTCTTTTTGAGGAATTTCAGCAAACGAATCAACAGTCCATCGTGAGCGGAATACAGGTTTTTGGCTATTCAATTCAGAAAGTGATAAACAAAAAAGATTCATATCTCTTGAATAAAAACCCTTTTCAAGGGCATTGTGTATCGTAATAAAGTTCTCAAGTTTATATTTGTCAAGAATCTTTTTTGTGTTGATGTTATCTGAAAATAAAAAAACATTATCTGACGTTGTTGTACTTAATGCTGAATCTAAGGAAATATCGTTATCGGAGATATCCGCGTCTGATAGTTTTATGTTTTTACAATTCAGATTTATATAATTGTCGCAGTTATTATTGAAGTGTATGCCTAACAGTCCTGATGCTTCATAAAGATGGACGATATTAAACGTATTTCCCAAATAATTTAATAGTGAAATTTTATTCGGTGGGGAAATGTTTTTAGTTGGAGGAGAAAGTATTTCAATACGGTTTATATTTTTTATAGAGCGTTGCGATCTGGGATTAAAAATACGTATGGATTCTATTGTATTGCCAAAGAACTCTATGCGTGTTGGATTGGCAGAATACGGTAAAAATATGTCTAAAATTCCTCCACGTATAGAATAAGTCTTTGGTGTTTCTGTATGATCGGTTTGTTCATAACCCCAATCATTTAAAGCACTTAGCAACATTTGGCGGTTGGGGGTTTCATTGGTTTTAAGAATAAAGGAGGTCTCTTCATTTGTTATTTTATCTATAACGGGCTCGTTTGAGGCATTCAATGATGTAAAAATTAAACCCGAATTATTTTTACGAAAAAAGTTAACAGCTTCTGATCTATAGCGTTGGTTTTCAAGATTAAATCCCGGAATATCTATGTCTTTTGATGTCGATTCAGGAAAGAAGGCAATTTCGTCAGGAACTAAGTTATAACACGTTATATATAATTGTTCAGCCGATGTAATGGTGTCTAAAACTACGAGAGAAGGCTTGTTATTAATACTATTAATTGAAAGCAACAGCAAGCTTGCCGCCGAGCTTGTAAGTCCGGAGAATGACTGATTAGTACTAAATATATTTTTATCGATATTTAAATTAATTGCTATGTTTGATAGCAAATTTGACAGTGATGTTTCATGTGAAACATTCATTTTGATTTATAAAGCAAGATGGACAATACACCAATATCTGCGGGTGTTACTCCAGAAACCCGCATCGCCTGACCAAGTGTTTCGGGTTTAATAAAATTAAGCTTTTCGCGCGCTTCGTTTGACAGGCTGCTAGTCAAAAGATAATTAAAATCCTTTGGTATGGAAAGTTTCTCTTGTGACTTTAATCGTTCAATTTGCTCATATTGGCGAACGATATAACCTGCATATTTAATTGTTGTTTCGGCCTCAGTATGTATTTCGTCGATTATATGTTTGTCGAAATTGTAATAATCAACGTTTTCTGTAAAGCGTTCCGGTAAATGAGAAAGTTCTATTCCGGGTCTCTTAAGTATTTGTCTGGCTGGTTGAGAATGCTTAATAACTGTTCCGTCAATATCCGACAGCATCTCGTTTACTTCATCTGGCTTAACGCTTTTATTCAGATTTTCCACAAGCTGCTCCGTTTTTTGTATCTTTTTGAAAAGAAAATCATAAAATACGTCATCTATCAAACCATACTGTTTGGCTTTTTCGGCAAGACGTTGATCTGCGTTGGAGTATCGCAAGAGCAAACGATGTTCTGCTCTTGACGTAAACATACGGTAGGGTTCCATCGTGTCTTTAGTTATTAGGTCGTCTATTAAAACTCCAATATAGGCTTCATCACGGCGCAAGGTAAAAGGTTTTTGCCTTAAAACAAGTTTTGCGGCGTTAATGCCCGCGATTAGTCCCTGTGCGGCAGCTTCTTCATAGCCGGAAGTTCCGTTTACTTGTCCAGCAAAATATAATCCGTTTATAAATTTCGATTCAAGTGTGGCTTTCAATTGAGCCGGTTGAAAAAAGTCATATTCTATTGCATAACCAGGCCGTAAAAACTCTGCTTTTTCTAATCCGGGAACTTGACGCAATGCATTTCTTTGCACATCTTCAGGAAGACTAGAAGCAAAGCCGTTCACATAGATTTGATCGGAATCACGCCATTCCGGTTCTAAAAATAATGTATGTGAATTATGGTGTGAAAAACGATGAATTTTATCTTCTATCGAAGGACAATAACGTGGACCCTCGCCAAAGATATCTCCCGAAAATAGCGGGGAACGTTCAATCTCGCTATAAATAATATCGTGACATGAAGAATTGGTTTTCGTGATATGGCACGCTATGTTCGGTGGATTAAAATTCTTTGTCCGATACGAAAACGGAACAGGGTTTTCATCGCCAACGACGGTGTCTAGTTTTTCCCAATTAACTGTTTGCTTAAATAGTCGTGGCGGTGTTCCGGTTTTAAGCCGTCCTGCTTTAAGGCCGTGCCTGATCAGCGATTCTGTTATTCCGACAGAATTTGATTCACCCATACGCCCGGCAGGAATTTTTCGGTTTCCGATGTGAATTAGACCATTTAGGAATGTACCACAAGTTATAACCAGGGAATTACATGTAAGCCGCTCACTGTTACGTAGGATAACCCCAGAAATCGAACTACCATTGTCAATGATATCAACAACTTCTCCCACTATTAAGCTGAGATTCTCAGAGGCTTCTACTAAACGCGAAACATAACTTTCGTATACGCGCTTATCGGTTTGCGCACGAGGCGACCAAACAGAACGTCCCTTTGATCGATTTAATAGCTTAAACTGTAGACCGGCCGCATCAGCGGCAAGCCCTACAATGCCACCAAGAACGTCAATCTCACGTACAATTTGTCCCTTTGCTAAACCTCCGATAGCCGGATTGCATGACATGCGGGCAATTGCATACTTATCTTGAGAGATGAGGGCAGTTTTAACGCCGATACGGGCGCTTGCAAGGGCAGCCTCTGCACCGGCATGACCGCCGCCCACAACGATTACGTCAAATTTATTGTCTGAATGTTTCACGTGAAACCTATTTACCAACGCAGAATTGATTGAAAATGTTATTTAAAATATCGTCCGGCGTGGTTTTTCCCAATAT
Organism: bacterium; assembly: GCA_030606865.1. Classification (GTDB taxonomy): domain Bacteria; phylum Fidelibacterota; class Marinisomatia; order Marinisomatales; family JAHJCW01; genus JAHJCW01. The sequence goes on along the minus strand of JAUWFQ010000090.1, from coordinate 2,604 downwards.
TGTATCGATTGCATCAAGAGCTTCTCGCAGTTCAATTGATACTAGCTCATAGGCGATTCTTGAACTGCTCAGAAGCTCAGTGGTTGTATTTAGTTTGTCAAAACAGTGTTTTAGGGCGCGCTGTTGACGGCTCGTAGTTATGGTGATATTGTCGGATAAAGAACTACTAATCCCTAGAGATGTTTTTATTTGCTGTTTTAACAACTTGATATTAAAACCTGTTTTTGCGGATAAAAACAGCCGTTTGGAATGTGTACGTTGGATGGATTCTAATTCTGTTTTAGTGAGTAAATCAACTTTATTTACAATTTCTATAATCGGAACTTTTTTCGGATAATCAGCAAAAGGTACTTCTATTAATCCAGGATCATGAACCAAAAGGATTAAGTCAGCTTTTTTTAAATAATTGAATGTTCTGCTCACCCCTTCCTGTTCAACTTCTTCGGAAGTCTGACGGATTCCAGCTGTATCAACTAAATTAATTGGTACACCGTCTAAAATCAGCGGTACATCAATTGCATCGCGCGTTGTACCCGGCAAATTATTCGTGATAGCTCTGTCGGTTTCCGACAGTGTATTTAATAGAGTAGACTTACCAACGTTTGGTGATCCGGCAATAACAACAAGGGCTCCGCGATTAAGCATACGAACCTGTTTATATGAACTTAGTAGCCCTTGGATTTGCTTGATTTGTCCTGTTACGATAGCCAGTACTTGATTATTTAAATCCGGCTGAAGCTCATCTTCTGAAATATCAAGCTCAAATTCAACCATTGAAACTGCATCTATTAATTTTTGCCGAAAAGAATTTAACTTTTTTGATAACTCACCATGAAGTAAACGTAAATTTAAGTGAATGCTTTCTTCTGACTGTGAATGGATTAAAGAAGCAACAGCCTCGGCCTGCACAAGATCCATTTTTCCATTGATAAAAGCGCGCTTAGTAAACTCTCCAGGCTCGGCAATCCGTGCACCAAAATGACAACAGGTAGATATAATTTTATCTATAACAACCGGACTGCCATGGCATGATATTTCAATTAAATCTTCACCTGTATATGAGTTAGGCGCCTCAAAGAACGTTACTAGAGATTCGTCTATTGCAACACCATTCTCATCTTGAAGATTAACTAGAGTGGCATATCGCGGCTTTAAATTTACACACAAGTTATTATTATTTAATAACTTATGGACAACCAACAATGATTGCGGACCGCTTAGGCGAACAACCGCAATTCCGCCAATACCATAAGGTGTCGCCGGAGCAACGATTGTATCAGAAATCATTTTTTCTTGTCTTTTACCGGTTGGGTAACAGGTTCTTGGTGTGGCGTTAGATACTTTTGTTGAAGAATCGTTAGAACATTGAACAATGTATAATATAGATTTAACCCGGAAGGTAAACGATAAAAAATGAAAATGAAGAAGATGTTCATAAAATACATCATTGATTTTTGTTGTCCGGCGCCCGCTCCCATAGAAGTCGGATTCATTTTTTGTTGAATGAACATTGAAACAGCCATTAGAAGTGGCAGAATGTTAATCGGAAAACCGCCGATTTCTAACAAAGTGTCAGGAGCGGAAAGGTCGGTTATCCATAAAATAAACGGTTGGCCGCGTAATTCAATTGTTGATCTGAAAACCTGAAAAAGCGCAAATAATAGGGGCATTTGGATTAACATTGGCAAACAACCACCCATCGGGTTAACGCCCTCTTCTTTGTAAAGCCGCATTGTTGCTTTATTTAGCTTCTGAGGATCTTTAGCGTATTTTTCCTTTAAGGCTTTAATTTTCGGCTGAAGAGTACTCATTGCCTTCATAGACTGGTAGCTTTTTTTCGTTAGCGGATACACAATTATTTTAATAAGAATTGAAAATATTATTAGCACAACACCATAATTTGGTATGAATTTATGCATTGCAACAAGAGCAGCTAAAACACCTCTGCTTATCGGGCGAATCAAAGACCATCCCATTGACATAGATTGCTCCAGATTAACGCCGAGCGAAGCCACGCTTTTATATTCCAATGGCCCTAGATATAAAGTAAAAGAATTACTAGAATTTACTTGTTGTTTTATTGAAACATCGAATTTTGGGGTATCAGATTCGTATGTGCCTCCAAGATGTGCGCCAAGGGCATTGTCGACAGGTATAATTGCAGTTAAAAAGTACTTATTTCGCGTTCCAACCCAGTTTGTTTGCCCACGATACTTTTCATCAAGTGTCTTATGCTTACGTAATTTCTCAGAACTGAGTTCGTCACCTTGATAAACATATGCTTTATAATAAAACAATTCATCCTTTAAGTTTTTTTCTGTAGCGGGTAAGCCGCCATTCCAAGACAATGAATAAAGCCCTTGAGAAATTTGATCTCTTATTTCTGAGAAATCAAAAGAAACATCAATTTTATACGAATTTGGATTAAATGTAAGAGTTTTTGAAATGGTTTTTCCTAATACCTCAGTAATAAATGTTAAGGATTGAGACTGGTCAGTAACATTGAAAATTCTCTTTGATTCGTTTAAGCTCCACGGTTCGCTTAATATTAAAGGGACGCCATCAACAGAAATTGCCTCAAACAATAAATTATTATTATTGAAG
>JAUWFQ010000092.1 GCA_030606865.1 bacterium | reverse complement strand
TATACTGAGATTATACCAGTAATTTTCATTACAGCGTATCCAAGTGTAGAAGTTAAAAAACAGGTTACTGAAATGGGAGCTAGGGGTTTTATAGCAAAACCATTTGATAGTGATGATTTATTAATGAAAATACAATCAATTATTGGTTCATAAAGTGAATAAATAATTCATTATTTTTTGAATACATTTAGATAATTGAATCACTTCCATAAATTTAATCACTAGAAGAAGATAAAAATTAGAAAAATAAAAGTTATATACAATCACTATTAATTAACATAAAAAATGAGATGAATATGAAACATATTCCGTCCTATGAAAAACTATTAACAGAATTGAATAATTTAAAAAAATTTGAACAACAGCTAGTTAATAGTGAAAAAAAATATAGGTCTTTGACGGAAAATTTAAATGTTGGTGTGTATCGCAATACCCCCGGAGCAAAGGGGAAATTTATCGAAGTAAATCCGGCGTTTTTACAGATTTTTGGATATAAAAATAAAAACTCCATCCTAGGTTTACATGTATCAGATCTCTACGAAACTCCAAGTATCCGCAAAAAGATAAGCGATAAATTAAAAACTCAGGGATACCTAAAAGATGAAGAAGTCCGATTGAAAAAAAAGGATGACACGTCAATTATATGTTCCGTGTTTGCATCCGCTGTGAAAAACTCTACAGGAAAAATAATTCATTATGATGGAATAATCGAAGACATCTCTGAAAGAGTAGTTTTAAGAGACAAATTAATAGAAAATGAAGAAAAATATAGGTCAATAGTTAACAACAGTCCTGATATAATAATGAGAGTAGATTCAAAAGGAACTATCATATACATCAATTTTAAATACGCTGGAAAAACGCCTAAAGAAGTAATTGGAAAAACAATTTATGACCTGATGCCGTCAGAATTTCATCATAAAGCAAAAGACTCACTTATAAAAGTTATCGATACCGGAAAAAGTTTTAGATATGAACATGTCGGATTAAGCAACGATGATAAAGTTGTTTGGTATAGAAATAATATTGGTCCTATAAGATCTAATGGCAATGTTATCGGAGCTACTATCATCGCTCGTGATATTACAGAAAGAAAGCAAATTGATATTATAAAAAACGAGTTTATTTCATCCGTATCACATGAACTAAGAACACCATTAACAATTATTCAAGAATCAATCGCGCAAGTATTAGATGGCATCTATGGTGAACTAACTGATGGACAACAGGAAATATTAAGCCCTTGTATGGAAGATATTAACAGACTAAATCGTATTATCAACGATCTGCTTGATATATCAAAAATAGAAAGTCAAAAAATATTAATTAACAGAGAAATGATTGATATTGTAAAATTGGTGAAAAATGTAATGTCTTCTTTTAAAAACAAAGTCGAAGCGAAAAACATCAAGTTAAAATTAAAAACTTCATTAAAAGCAATCGAAGTTTATGTCGATAATGATAGAATAATCCAAGTATTCATGAATTTAATTGGCAATGCTGTCAAATTTTCTGAAAAAGGGAAAATTGAAATATCCATTATGAAGTCCGAAAACTCAGTGGAGTGTATCGTATCGGATACCGGAAGAGGTATTGAGCACAAAGATCTTGCTACGGTGTTTGACAGATTTCACCAGGTAGGTAAAATAGTTAGTACCCAAGAAAAAGGAACAGGTTTGGGCCTCTCAATTAGCAAAGGAATCGTTAATTTACATAACGGTCAGATATGGGTGGATAGCCAAATAAACAAAGGATCTCAATTCCATTTTACACTACCGATCTACACTGTTGATGAGATATTATTTGAGAATATTGAAAGAGGTATAGTTAAAGCCACTAAGAAACATATAAAATTATCTTTACTAATTATACGTTTAAATAATTTCGAGGAAATTGAGAATAAATTCGGTTTAGATAAAGCGAAGGAAACAACTCATAAAGTATTAGAAGCATTTCAAGATGTAATTGCCCCCGGTGAATTCTCATTTATCAAAGGAAGAAATGAAGTAATACTTTTTTCAGATATAACTCAGAAAAATATTTTATCTATTGTAGAGAAATTAGAAAATATATTAGCTAATTTTATATCAAATTTTAGCAAAGAACTAGATATTATAATGTCATATGGATACTCTATTTATCCAAATGATGCCAATAGTGCAAAAGACTTATTACAATCAGCCTATAAAACACTTTTAATAAAAAATAATTACAAATAAGAAAATATAATGGGAAAAAGAATATTAGTTGTTGATGATGAACCACAAATTGTAAGTTTACTATGCCAGAGATTAAAAGCCAGCGGATATGAAGCGTTTGCAGCAAACGACAGCTATCAATGCATAAAAATGACAAGAGAGATAAAGCCTGATCTCATATTATTAGACATTAAAATGCCTGCCGGAGGTGGGATACACGCATTTAATATTCTTAAATCATCCGTCTATTCTTCCACAATCCCAGTAATTTTTATCACAGCTTATCCAGGTGATGAAATAAAAAAACAAGTTAAAGAATTAGGTGCAGATGGATTTTTTGCAAAACCTTTTGATAGTGTTGAATTACTAAACAAGATTAAAGAATTAATTGGTGAATAATAAAAATGAGTGAATATAAAATAAAAAAAATAGTATGCTTTTTATCTATGGCAACCTTCATTTGGGGACAAAATGTTGGTTACACTGCAAATAAGCAGCCATGGTTTGAATCAATTGGATTAACTATTATTATTTTTAGTTTATTGTTAGTAGTTACCATTTATGCAATTTATTTAAATTATTTAAAACGAAAACTCTCGATAGATAGAGATCAACTAAATAAGTTGAGTATTGATTTAAAATCGGAAATAGTTAGAAAAGATTCTCAATTTAAAGAAACATCGCTTGCATTACAGATCATTAACGATAATACATTTGATGCTATAATTATTCTAAATAATATTGGGAGAATAATTTTTTGGAATTCCGCTGCTGAACAACTTTTTGGATATAGTTCCGAAGAAGTTATCGATTCAGATCTAATTGATGTTATAATTCCAAAAGAAAAAGTAGCAGAATTTACTAAAAAGTATAAACTGGACAAGAATGAACAGCTGAGTACTCAAGGAATAATTCTACATATCACCGCAATCAGAAAAGATGGTACTCAATTCCCCGCTGAGTTATCTATTTCAGATCTACGTCATGGTGACACATGGAATACCGTTGGTATAGTAAGAAATATTTCGGACCGTAAAACTCTTGAGCAGGAGTTAATGTTATCGGAAAACCGATTAAAACTAACCCTGCAAGGCGAAGAAGAATATTTGTGGGACTGGAATATTCAAACAAATGAAATGTATTTTAGCCCCACGGTACAAGCAATGCTTGGATTTGAAAAAAAGGAACTCCGAAGGAATTATAAAGAGTGGTTAAAATTTATCCATGCTGATGATAGTGTAAGAGTTGAGTATGAGCTAGAAAAACATATTACCGGTAAAATAAACATGGTAAGAGTTGAATACAGGATGAAATCGGCATATGGAAATTGGAATTGGATATATACCCGTGGTAAAATTGTCGAATATGATGATACTAAGAAACCATTAAGATTTATAGGCACAAATATAGATATTAATGAACAAAAACAATATGAATTAGACGTTCAAAAATTGCAGGAACAATTAATTCAGGAAAAAGAAAAATCAAAGTAAATATTTAAACAAGCGGGAACATTTAAAACATTGATATCAATCTAAGTTCTGCTTAATAACGTAAGAACCATTTTTCTTTAATTGTTCTAAATTATTTGCTGCCATATAACTCATCGAACTACGTAATCCGGCATCTATTTGATCGAGAATATTCTGCACACCACCTTTATACTCTACTATAGTTTCATCACCTTCTACATAATATGGATTTTTTCCGCGTTTTTGTTGTACCGCATACGAAGCAGATCCACGATATGCTTTATAAAGTTTGCCGTTATACTTAAGGATATTTCCTTCCGCTTCTTTTGTACCGGCTAACATTCTTCCAACCATTACCGCATCAGCACCTACAGTCAGCGCTTTTGCGATATCTCCGACTACCCTTATTCCACCATCAGCAATTATAAGTGATTTACTGCCAATTTTTTCTTTAATACTTTTGCATTCTTGTATGGAAGATACAATACCTTGCCCTACTCCCGTCATAATTGAAGTTGTACACATTGAACCGGATCCGATTCCGACACGAATTGCATCAACACCCAAATCTGATAGGTACTTAAATCCTTCTTCAGAATCCACATTCCCACAGAAGATATAGGTATTTTTTAAATTTCGTATTTGTTTAATCGTAGGCTCAACTACCGTATTAAACCCGTTTGCTACATCAACAATAAATGCACGCGCTCCCAAACTATGGAATTCATCAATTATTGCTTTTTCGTCTAACCCAATAGCGATTACAACATCTAATCCATCGTCTTTTAATGCCTTATAATTATCTTTTCTAGTTTCAACTGGTTGAAATCGATGAATCATTCCAAGCATACCATTTTTGGATAATATACGACACATTTCTACACTGCATATTGTATCCATAGGTGCCGGCAACACCGGTAATCTTAAATTATAGCGAGTGCCATTTGAAGCTAAATTTAGCGAAAGATCAATTTCTTGCCGACTATTAACCTGTGATAAGTTCCTTGGAACTAATGATATATCTTGATAACTAAGAGATGGTTTCATACGATTTCCAGTAAAATATTTATAAGTAATTTCATCAAATGTGAGTACCCATAAACTTAATAAAATATTTTATGAAGACAGAGGAATATTTCTATAATTTACATTCTTGACAATTGTAATTTTCCATCTAAATACAATCGACAAATCTTCATAATGTACAAATCCATTAAATCACTATTGAGGGGATACAAAGCTATACCTAAATCAACATTACAGTTGATTGGTGGTATATTCCTTTTGAATTTGGTGAATGGATCCTTTATCTTAATCTTAAATATCTATTTAAGAAAGATGGGATTTGTCGATGAACAAATTGGTAGTTTTACATCCTATAGATTTTTAGGGGTATTATTTTTTGCATTTCCTTTTGGAATATTTATAAAAGGGAAATCGCTAAAACCGTTTTTTATAACATCATCAATAATAATTCCATTTGCAGCATTTTTGATGATCGAATCTGTTAAATGGAATAATCCATTATTAATAAAAATAAGCTTTTTATCTTGGGGTCTTGGGTTAATGCTTCTGCAAGTGTGCACCTTACCGTACATAATGCGGACAACTCCAAAATCTGTTCTCTCAGAAGCAATCACACTCAATTTTTCGATGTGGTCTTTGGCAATAATTGTCACCGGTATCTCCATTGGTCTATTAACACAATTACAAAATTTTACACTATTCAATATTTCATTTATATGGGATGAATATCATATTATTTTACTATTTATCTTGATAAGTTTATCAGCGGTCATTATGATAGGCAGAATGAAAGAAAGTAAGCCTCGTTCTGCCTCCTCAGAATTCAGCAGCAATTTTGCCTCACTTTTATTAGACTACGATTGGATTTTAATAATTAAAGCTTTAGTTCCTACTTTACTAATCGCAGTTGGCGCCGGATTAACAATTCCTTTCATTAATCTATTTTTTTATTCTGTATTTGACATGGATTCTGCTCAATTTGGCATTCTAGGTAGTGTCGCTTCAGCGATGAGCTTTATCGCATTACTACTTGCTCCAACTCTTAAACGAAGATACGGATATAATATTTCAATTATTTTCACCCAGGCAATTGCAATTATGTTTTTGATCGTTTTAGTGCTCACAGAGCTATTTTCAATGGTGGAAGGTGTAATCTTTATAGCGATTGGAAGTTACATTTTACGACAACCGCTCATGCACATATCATCCCCTATTGCCAGTGAATTAACGATGAAATATGTCGGCGAGAAAAACCAGGAGCTGATCAGCGCCATAAATTCAAGTATTTGGAGTGCTTCCTGGTTTATCAGCGCAAAAATATTTCAATATTTACGAGAACTGAATTATCCTTATTATAAAATATTTATCATAACCGCAATCATGTATTCCATTGGTGTATTTTTATTTTACTTTATAATTAAAGAATACAAAAAAAGAAAAGTGATTCAAAAACCAAAAGAATCATTTGAACGGATTATTATAGAAGATTAATTTATCTATTCTCTCAAGAAGACCATTCTTGAATCGCTTTTCTAACCGATCTCGTCATTTCTATTGTAAAATCAGCTACAAATTTCTTTAAGTACATATGTTGACCAAAATTGGTTGCATTTCCAATATAATGCTTGAGTTTCCGCGTTTTATACATTTCTTCAAAATCAATATTATTTAAACTCTTATAGGCATTTTTGAAATGAATATATTTTTGTGCAAATCTCGGTGTTAATGCTTTATTTAAGATTTTATCTTTGGGATAACCAAAACACAATAATATTATTGGAAATGTATATTTAGGTAAATTAAATAAATCTTTATGAAACTCATAATTCTCCATTATATCACCGATATAGCAAGAACCAATTCCCAATGATTCTGCAGCAACCACAGCCGTTTGAGCAGCAATTAATGCATCGCAACATGCCAAAAGCATATCTCCCTCTTGCGGGGCTCTTTGAGTCAACTTTTCACTTTCACAAAATGAATCAATATCGCAGACAGTGAAATAATCCATCCACCTTTGGTAATCAGCTAAAAATAATAAAACCAGTGGAGCTTTGGCAATAAAGGGTTGATTGTCACAAGATTTCACTAGCTTGTCTTTTATTTCTTGATCTTCAATCTCTACTATAGAGTATAACATCATATTACCTGCTGTGGGGGATCGCATTGCTGAATTGATAATTAAATTTTTATTCTCTTCTGAAATTAATTTATCCTCATAAGATCGTATGGATCGTCTGTTTTGAATTAAATTGATTGTTTCGTTCAAAATATAAACTCCTATTTTTTCTTGCTACTGGAAAATAATCCCGCTTTCGTTGTGAAATTTAATTAATATACAGTTTCGGGTGCACCAACTTGAATAAGTAAATTTAACTAATTAAATGGTTTAGAATTGAGAATATTCCAAATAAATAAATCAAAAGCTATTCCAATCCCCAATCAACAAGTTGATGAACGTGATACGATGTTTGCTCGTATGGCTCGTACGCCTGATACTGAAGCGTACAACCACTATTATTCAATTAATCCTGCTCTCAAGCAAAAAGATGACCATATTAGGAAGCTCCCGCCCCTATTGCACTCTAAAGGGAAATACTACAATTTGGATTATTCAGAACGTGCAAGACAATTATTTGATTCAATAGAAAATATTATCATAGATAAAAATCTAGTTATTAAATACGCAAAATTGTTAAATAATGAAAAAACAAATACACAAGTTTTAAAACAAATAGCAACTGAACTAGGTGCTGTTGCAGTAGGATGCACTTATCTTGAAGAAAAGTTTATCTATAGTCATAAAGGTCGTTTTGATAATAATTATGGAAAAACAATCAAATTGAATCATCCAAATATATTGGTATTTTTAGTTGAGATGGATTTTGAACATATGAGTTTTTCTCCAAAATCAAATATAATTTTTGAATTTGCAAACCAATACTATCGAGCTGCTGTCATTGCAAAAACAATTGAAGCAATTATCATGAAATTAGGTTATGATGCTAAGGCACATTACGATGCCCACTATGATATAATTCTACCTCCTTTTGCTGTTCAAACCGGATTAGGTGAATTAGGACGGAATAATATACTAATTGCAGATAAATTTGGCAGTAGGGTGAGAATTGGTGCAGTTACCTCTAATATTAATCTAGATTACGATTCACAAATAAATATTGGAGCAGAACAATTTTGTAAAGTATGTAAAAAATGTGCAACAAATTGTCCGACAAAAGCAC
>JAUWFQ010000109.1 GCA_030606865.1 bacterium | reverse complement strand
ATATTCAAGACCCAACGATTCTAATGCTAGTTCTATCAAAATATCAAAGTTCAGTGTTATGATTTTATTGATGAAATTATTTTTAACTAAGTTTGCAAAACCAATGTGATTTTTATTCCACTGTCTTTGGTCAAGTACATCTAAATAATCCAATGCACTCTGTCCATGAGCTTTAATCATCTCATCCAGTAAAGCTTCAAGTGGTTGGTTTTTAATTGCTTCTATTATTTTGGTATAAAAATCCTTCTCATTGCTTATTTTGATTTGACTATTTCTAATACTATCAGTCATTGATTTAATTATTGGAGCAGTTAGTCCAGAAGCTAATGGTAGTCTGGATGGAGGTAGATTAGATATTCCTGCACCTAGAAACGGTACTAATGTTTTTTTTCTTAAGTTTTTTGAAAGTGTTGAAAGAACGACCTGATAATTTTTATCATCCTTTATATATATTTCTTCCTTTCCGAGAATACTCAACTTGTAATAATATTATTGATCGTGAATGTGGATGTTGAAATTTATCAAGTATTTAGAGTTAAATATAACTTAATTATTTCGCAAAAATTCCATTATGCGAATTAACTATATAAGAAGATTCAGCACTCTATGCTTCCTACAAATTCCTGACTTCCCAATTCCCAATACTCTTTTTCAAATCGCATCTTGAATCCATGATATTCTTTTGCAAAGTTTTCTGGTGTAATATCAGGTTTCATCCTTGTTTTGGTTGGAAACCAAATTTTGAATAATTCAATGTATTCTTTTTCTTCCATTGTATTCTCCTTGTATTATAATAAAAACATATTTTTTCGTAAAAAATCCCTTATGCGAAATTTATTTACCTAATTATTAGCCATTGACTATATCAATGCAAGTAATTGTTTTATTTTTATAAAACCTAAAGTATGGGAAAATACTTATTTCCATTTCAAACTTAGTGCTATCCAAATCTTGAGTTTCATTATTTGTAATAATCTCGTTAGATATATTTTTATTTAAATCCATGGCGTATTTTTCTGTATTAGTAAATAATTCCCATGAAATTAAATTATTTTTATTATCCTCGAAATCAATAAAGACCTTGTCAGTATTTAGTAATAGTATTTGAAAATGAGCAGGAGGCGCTTTTACAACAAATATAGGGGTTTTTTTATCATTATTTACTAATATCCAATTAACATACTTCTTATTAAAAATCCCATCTTCTTCATTTGGTTTTCGGATATAATTATTATCTCTCAGAAATTCCCAGCTAAATCCCCTATTCATCAGGATTAAATTTGTAGTTCTCTTTTTTGTTACAATTTTAATAAATCGTTTTTTTAAACCATCTTCATTAAGTCTAATACAGGTTTTACTTCTAGAACTTAACTGTTTGAATAAAATTGCGTTTTCTCTATCAGCAATGAACTCTCCTATAAATCGTCCATAACTTGAGTAATCGACTCTCCAATCAATGAGAGCTGCTTTATCTTCATTGAATTTTGATTTGGCTTCTCTTCCTGCTCTTTTAATTATCTTCTTTGAATCAATAATAATGTTAATAATGTAGTTGATTTTTCTATTATCGCTATAGTTTTTTATTATACTCTTGGAAATATCATATACTTTTTCAGGGATTATATTTGAATTACTTATATATTGTGATTTATAAGAATCTATGTTGCCTTTTATTTCTGTCAATTGAAGAATTGCCATTTCAAAAGCTATTTCTTTATGCCTGAAAACTTTATAATCTGAATTACTTTCAATTTCCTTTTCTAGATATTCTATCATTTGTGGAATGGACTTTTCAAGACCAAATAATAAATCTACACTATGAGTTGGGCAATCAAGAATTTTTTTGTTATCGAGCTCATTCAGATGTCTAAAGTTATATGCGACTCGAAGAGCATTATATTGATTCACATATTTAAGTGTCCCATGACGGTCTTCATGAAACTCATACCGAGCATGCCAAAATTCCCTATCACTATAGTGAAATTCTAAGAATTTAAACAAGTCACTTTCAAATAAATCATCCCCCGTATGGTGCGCATTAGCATCATCAGGTTGTTTGTACTGCCAAAAATCTACTACAAGTCCAGTAAGTTCATATGTAATACAATAGGAAAGTAGATAATTGATTAAAACTCTGAATTCGTTATGTTTATACTTCTCTTCAAACGAAATCTTAATATTCTCTAAATACTCTTTTATTTTATAAGCATTATCATCAAGACTTAATTCACTGACTTCTTTTTTAACAATTTCAAATTGTTTATTAAAAATATCTAGCTTATGTTTTGTTATTTTTACACCAAGTTTATTCACTAATCCTGAAGCCAACATATATATTTTCGAATAAACCTCTTGGTCTAGTTCGGCTATCAAATCAACTAAGGAACCTACCCGGTAATTTGGTCCATCGTAATCATAATATAAACCAGTGTGAGATAATCGCATGAATGCCTTAATTGCATTCACATATTTTTTTCTTACAGATGTTCTTAATATTGAAAAAAGACTTCTATTAAACAATTCAAGGTAATTTATATATATTCTTCTATCATCATAATCATTAAAAACGCAAAGTGTATACCACTCTAAAGTTGAGTATGACTCAGATTCATTATGCATGAAAGTTTTAATTGAAGTGTTTTCTAATACAGATAATATCTTGTTAACTAATATGTTCATATTTGGAATTGAAGAAATATTGCGTAAAATGCGGATTAATGATATATGGGTATTATCACTTACTTCATCAATATTATTTTCTGTTGAATAGTTAAATAGTTGTTGAAATTGTTCTACAAGAATTAACACAATTAGAATTTTTCTATCATACAATAATAAATATTGCCTCTTTTCTGAATCTGTTTCTGATAAAAACTCCTTACTGAAAATAAACTTATTAAATTTGTCAATATCTGTTTTATGTAGATTAATTATTTCATTAAAAAAATTTTCAAAATCCTTAATACCGGTTAACACTATTTTCAAATTGCGTGTATCTAATTGTGAATATAAATATTCCCCATAATTATAAATGGTCTCATAGAATTCAAGCGGTTTACTTTTGGAAAATTCTTTATTCGCTTTTTTCTTATAGCATTTGCTTATGAAAGGTCGATTATATCCAAATTGGAAAGTATTGTAAGCTGCAAGTGCAATTACAATCCATGTAATCAATGTGAAGATTAGTATAGATAAGGCATAAATGGGGAATTCTATTTTCCCACCTGGGGATTGAATACTACTGTAAAACAATAAGAATAGCAGATGAAATAAAACAACAAAAAATGAGTACTGAATTGAAATTTTTTTCCTATAAAGCATGGCGGTACTTTCACCGTAGGAACTTATCACCTTACTTACCGCATTATACCCAATGGGAATAAAAACACCTAATATCATTATATCTAAAGATATGAGATATGAAACGAATGTTGGATAAAATAGACTTAGTAATTTCATTTATTTCGTAAAAATTCCGTTATGCGAAGTTTATTATAAACATACGCTTATAAAAAACTTGTATGAATAATATTATAATTTACAGCTTCATTCAGTAAACACGGAACAAAAAACCTCCCAAAATTGAAAGGTTTTCCTCAGTAGCGGGAATATCCATAATATCTAAATATATACTCTAATCATACACGTATTTTAAATCATAAACATAAAATTGTTATAAATCAAATATATTCCTAACTTTAGCGAATTATTATATACACAAATCAAATTTGGAACTGAAATATGAGACCTATAATCAATTTCTTAAATAAATCCTTAATTGAGCAGATCATTGCAGAAGCAATCACAATTTTAACTGAGTTAGGAGTAGAAATTCAGAATAAGGCGGTAATTGATTTACTAAGCAGTCATGGAGCTCAGGTAGATAGCAGTAAATCAAGGGTTTATATAACTCAGGATTTAATAGATAAAACGCTAAAAACTGCCCCAAGCGCCTTTAAACTTTTCGATATTTATGGGCAGGAGACTAACGACTTTAGCGGTTCAAAAATCCATTTTACACCGGGATCAGCAGCGTTATATATACTTGATTATGAAACAAATCGCAGTCGGAAACCACTTACAAAAGATTACATTGATTTCGTGAAAGTGGTCGACCAACTTAACAATATCGCTTCGCAAAGTACGGCTATGATTCCTTCCGATGTCAATGAACAAATATCGGATAGCTATCGCTTATTTTTGAGTTTATTATATGGTAAAAAGCCGGTAGTGACCGGTACTTTTACAATCGATTCTTTTGAAGTGATGAAAAATATGCAGCTCGCTGTAAGGGGATCTGCGGAGCAGCTAAAAGAAAAACCGCTCACCGTATTTTCTTGTTGTCCTACCTCTCCTCTAAAATGGAGTGATGTAACTTCTCAAAATGTGATCGATTGCGGGAAATATGGTATTCCTGTGGAATTCATTGCCATGCCTCTCAGCGGATTCATGGCTCCCGTTACATTAACCGGTACTTTAGTTCAGCACACAGCCGAAACGCTTAGCGGCGTTGTAATTAGTCAGTTGTCTTCTCCCGGTGCCCCGATGCTTTACGGAGGGTCACCGGCTGCCTTTGACATTCGATATGAAACAACGCCGATGGGTGCCATCGAAACGATGATGATCGATTGCGCCTACAATGAAATCGGTAAATACTTTAGCATACCAACTCAAGCTTATATTTCGCTCAGCGATGCCAAACACCTTGATTCGCAAGCCGGTTTAGAAAGTGGAATTGGCGCAACTTTAGCGGCACTTTCAGGTATTAATAATATTTCCGGTCCCGGGATGTTGGATTTTGAAAGTTGCCAAAGTCTTGAGAAATTAATTATCGATAATGAAATATGTGGAATGACTTTACGTTTAGCCAAAGGTATTGAACCAAAAGAAGATTTCCCATCATTACCGCATTTCAAGGAACTTTTACAGGAAGGACATTTATTAATTTCTGAGCATACATTGAAATATCTTGATAGTGAGCATTATTTGCCGGGGAAAGTTATAAATAGAGCAAATCTAGCGCGTTGGCAAGCCGAAGGTGAAACAACGGTCAATGAAATAGCTCATGCTGAAGTAGAGAGTTTAATAAACACTTATCAGCCAACTACACTTTCTGAAGATGTTAAAAATGAATTAGTACAATTAATGGAATCAGAAGCCAAGAAGTATGGTCAGGATAGGTTACCAAAGAGAGATTAATGGCGGAAATCATTAATCTATTGATCGATGATGTTCTCCCTTCTAAGGAAGATGTTCAAAAATTCCAGGGAGTAAAGAATATAAATGATACTCCGAGCATTTTAATCGATAGTTTGGAATTATCAATGACACTATTAAAAGAAAAATCAAAGCCTATCGCCATTATCGAGGAATGTTCAAAAGCAGATTTTAAAGATATCTATTTGGGTGAAGGACAAAATGCTGCTGAGAGTCCCCTATCCCACATTATTAAAAAAGCCGAAAAACTACATTTATTCGCTGTAACAATTGGAGGGGAAATCACTAAAGAGATAAATAAACATTTTGATCAAAATGAATTTCCGATAGGCTCCTTCATCGATAGCGGAGCATCGCTTACAGCGGATAATATAGTTGCAGTATTGGAAAGCCGAGTAGCTAACCAATCAACTACATTGGCATACAGCCCGGGATATTGTGGTTGGCATGTAAGCGGACAAAAAAAGTTATTCCAATTTTTGAGACCGGATAAAATTGGAATAACTTTGAATGATAGCTGTTTGATGACCCCATTGAAATCGGTTTCAGGTGTGTTAGTTTCCGGTCCAAGCGATATCCATATTTTTGACAACAATTATTCCTTTTGCGAAGAATGTACTACTTACTCTTGCATAATCAGGATGAAATCAATAACTAAAGCTTAAATTAAACAGGTTTTGTATTATGAATGAATTAACTAAAATAGCCGAGGCATTCGAACCTTGCGAAGGTTGAACCTGGCCGATGGCAAATAATCTTGATTTAATATATTTCTTGATAGAAAACCTTCGCAAGGTTTATGCCAATCTAAAAAATTAAAAGGAAAAATATGGTTAATCTAAAAACAATATCCGAATTTCTTCAAAACGGTAAGGACAAAGAAGTTTATGATTTGACTCAGGCGGCGATTAAAGCGGGAATTCCACCTAAAGAAATCCTAGATGACGGATTAATTGCCGGTATGAATGTGATTGGCGAAAAATTCCGTAAACATGAAATTTTTCTTCCGCATGTGCTGCTTGCCGCTAAAGCGATGTACGCCGGTATGGATTTACTTAAGCCGTTATTCATTAAAGATAAAATTCCTTCAAGAGGGAAAATAGTGATCGGGACTGTACGAGGAGACCTACACGATATTGGTAAAAATTTAGTTGGAATCATGTTAAAAGGTGCCGGGTTTGATGTTAT
>JAUWFQ010000129.1 GCA_030606865.1 bacterium | reverse complement strand
ACATTAAATCGAGTATTGTTTGAAAATTTCTTTGTTCAGTCCAACGAACAAACCCAATTGGATAATCATTACCTTTCATTTCATAATTTTCATCATATCTACCCGGACCATAGGAACATGATACTTGAAAAGTCAACTCTTTCTCATAAAAATCTGCTCTATTCAGATTTAATCCTGTAACACCAACTAATATTATCCTACCTTTTTTCCGACACATTTGGGTAGCCTGATGAATGGGTTCATTGCTTTTGGTTGATGCTGTTATTAAGACACCGTCTACACCTTTGTCATTTGAAAAACTCATCGCGATTTGTACTGGATTATCTATATCATTCAAATTAAAAGCATGTACACCGAATTTTTCCGCTAATTTTACTCTTTCCTGATTAATATCTAAACCAATTACCTCGCAACCATTAGCTTTTAGTATCTGTAAAGTAAATTGACCTATGAGCCCTAAGCCAATAACAACAAATGTTTCACCGATTGTTGGCTGTATCAATCGCACTCCTTGCAATCCAATCGATCCTAAAACTGTAAAGGCAGCATTCTTATATTCAACATTATCAGGAATTTTCGCACAAAGATTTTTTGGTATTACAACATATTCTGCATGAGGTCCATTTGAAACAACCCTATCTCTAATCTTAAATTCTGTAACACCTTCACCTACTTCCATAACCTCACCAGCATTGCAATAACCTAAAGGCATTGGTTCATCAAGACGCGATCTGACCGAATTTAAGGTTGTGATTATGCCGTCGGTTTTAATTTTATCAATCACCTGTTTAACTTTATCGGGCTGTTGTTTTGCTTTTGCTATTAGATTGGACTTTCCAAACTCTACAAGCATTCTTTCTGTACCAACTGATATAAGCGAATTAGCTGTTTTAATAAGAATTTTACCTGGACTGACTTTAGGAAATGGAACATCAGCTATTTCTATGTTTCCATTTTTAAGATTTTGGATAATTTGTTTCATAGCTTGATACCTTCTATCACTTTTTTTAAACCTTTAACTCTTCTTATCTTTGGAAAATCTTTAACTATTTTTTGTCGTGCTTTGCGTCCTAATTCTCTTCTCTTATTAGCATTATTTAATAAATCAGTGACCGTTTCCGAAATTTCCTCTGGTGAACAACCGCATAAAAGTACCCCTGCATTACCTACAACTTCTTTGACTTCACCAACATCAGAACTTATTACCGGAGCACCACAGCTCATCGCCTCTGCAATTGCTAATCCAAAACCTTCATACCTCGAAGGTTGAAGATAAATAGTACACCTCTGTAAATAATCTATCTTATCCTCCTCACTTAGCTCACCAACTAATTTAAAGCAATCCGATAAATTATTTTTCTCAATTAAGCTCCTTACAAGTGCGAATCCATCACCTACTCGCCCTGCCAGAATGAATTCTAAATTAGAGTTCTGCTTTTTCAACAAGACTACTGATTCTATTATTTCGGGAATACATTTTCTTCTAATATTTTCCTTTCCTGTCCAACAAATAGTAAAAATCAGATGATCGGACCGGCTTGCACCTGATCTGTATATTTCAGTATCTACTGCATGTGGATTATAATATAAATTTTTGAATTTCCATTCTCTCTTAATTGCTAGATATTCTCTTTTTGAAACAAGTAAATTAGCACCTGCAAACTTCGTAGAGAATTTTATTAAAAATCGCTGCAACCAATTGCGCCGATAAAAATCCTTATATCCCTTTGGGCAGCGATAATTAAAAGTTCCGGTAATGATTGTTTTTTTATTCAAAATCTTACCAATCAATACAGGAAAAAATGCATATGTCCACCACCAAATAAAAATGATATCTGATCTCCAATTTATTTTATACCATCTAGTCGTAATAAAAACTTCATAACCCAATGTTTTCAGTGCTTCAATATCCTGTCTATAAAAAAGGACAATATCCAAAACGGATTGTTCAATATGACAATAAAACGTTACTTTTAACTTTCTTCTATTCATACTCTTTAAAGATTACTCACATATATCTGAAATTTTAAACACTATCAGCACTTACGAAAATACTATAGACATTTTAAAATATTTCTCTTCTAATTGCTTCAACCCAATCAAACGTAAAGGCTCTTTTCCTCTCCTTCACTAATTCTTTTATACGTCCAAATAAATTTTCATGAAGAATATGTTCAATCTTTTTAAATAAACTGTCCACATTAGGTTCAAAGAGCAATTCATCATATTTCAACATTTCAGGTATTCCACCTCGATTCGAACCAATGACAGGTTTCTCTAAATAAAAAGCTTCCATAATGACATTAGGAAAGGAATCTGCTAAAGAAGGCACAACCAATAAATCACTCTTTACTAATATCTCCATCGGATCCTGTATGTACCCTAAAAATTTAATCTCATTATAGGCTTGATATTCCTCCTTGTAGTATTTCAGCTTTTTACCCACACCGATTATAATTAATTCCACTCTGTAACCGTCATAAATAATTTTGGCAATTGCTTTCAAAAGGATATGCAAGCCCTTTCTTTTATCATCAACATTACCAATAAAACAGAAATTAAAAACAGTATCATCCTTCCTCGTATTTGCTAGAGACTGATCATTATAAGCTGCTATCCAAGAGGGATTCACATTATTATAAATCACCACAATTTTCTCTTTTATTTTATTCCTAATACTATTGTGCCGTATTAGTAATGTATTTCTTTCATAATAGCTTTGAACAACAATTCTATATGCCTTAAGTAAGACAATTCTTTCAATTTTCTCTAAAAGAAATAAATATACACGTTTTAAAGGATATTTTAAGTACAAGGGTATTGATTTCTCATCATAATATATTGATCGATATTCTATAAAATCTTGCCTTGTAAAAACGACCAATTTATTTAGATTGAGTAATACACATTGAATTCCGTAAGATATTTCAAATATTATCAAAGCATCATACTTCAACTTACTTATAGATTTTAATTTCCTATAATTAAAAATGAAGTTTAATACTCCATTAGGAAGTATTTTACTACTATGACTTACGATTGAGTGTTCAATCAAACATTCATGCCGATCAGAGTAACCATTTTTAGGAATAAATAAATGAACTGTATCACCTTTCCTTAATAATTGATTCGAAATTTCAAATAGCCTCCTAATGCCGCCAGTTATTTTAGAGTAACATTGAATAGCCGTATATATAACAATAATCTTAGTAGTCTTCAGCGCTTCCATTCTCTTTTTCTATACTATGAATAATTGCATACTATAATTGTTAATCTTCACTCTTTTTTCTATTAAAAGCATATCATTTAATTTTATTATACAAAGAAACTTTTCAACCTCTTAATATTAATAACACGTAAAAATAATATAATTAAAAGAAAAAATGTTATTCCTATCGTTATACATAGAACTAACGATAAAATATCTCTCACTTCAACTAACCTATAAAGAACATAAATAGGTATTGTTGCAATCATCATTCCTGTCACTTTGATAAAAAAAACCGGCTTTAGATTGAGCCTAAAAAGAACACCTAAAAAACTAATTACAATTAAGTAAGCGAAAAAAGTACTTATTGCAGCACCTAAAAGTCCATACAATGGAATGAAAAAATAATTCAAAGCGGCATTCACTATAACTGCAACGACTAGAATCCCTAATTTAAGATGGTTGACTTCTTTAAATTTGATTATTGGATCATAAAATCGAGATATTCCAAGGCATAGTAGTCCTATCCCGATAAAAAACACCAATAATTCAAAATTCGGGATATAAGAAACATCTTTTTGTAAAAGAAAAAAAATAGTGGGTTTCAGATAGAGCGTTAAGCCAACTAATGTACCAACTGAAATGACGAGATAATATAATAACCCTTCTTTTAGCTGTCCTTTCACCTTAGTTATATGTCCACTATCCCATTCTTTCGGTAAATATACATCAAAATATTTTCTAAAAGGTACTGTATACATATCTAAAAACGAAGCGACTGCATAAATAATATTATAAATTCCTATAGCAGCCGGATTTAGAAAATATCCAATAAAGTACCGATTAATTTTTGATAATAAACCACCGCTAATCCATGAAAACATCAATCCCCATGAATAGCGAATAAACTTAATTAGCCTGCTCAGAGATGGCAAACAGAAACGAATTGTCCTTAACACTATGATAAATAATGAGATGACAGCTACAAATTGAACACCTATATAAAACTGTAATCCAAAAAATAAATCCGGTTTTATTAGCAATGCAATACAAAAACCGAGATAAGGACCTAGTTGATAAGCAATATTATACAATCCAAATAATTTAAACCTTCTTCGCGATTGTATATATCTGGACAATTGTTCTCCAAACACTCCAATTATCACCAAAGCAGACGACAATCGTAAAGAAGAGAGACCTAAACCATCCAAAATCTGTTCACTAATAATAGGACTCAATACATAAATAACAACGGCGCCAATCAAGGATAAGATAGCGCTGATACTGATAACAGTCCAAAAATCTACGCTTAAATTATCAACATCATTGTCTTCGAACTGGGATGTATATCTGAAAAATGCCATCCCCAGTGCTAATGTGCAAAATGATATTATTAAAAATTGATTTACTAAAATTTGAACAAAAACACCATAATGATCCAATCCGATTGTTGCAATAATGACTGGTAGGAAAATAATCCCTTTCAGACGAATTAGAACTTCTACAATTGAAAGGACAGCACTATCGGATATAACTTTCCTCTTTTTCTGTTTCAAACCCGTATGATCATTATCAATCATAAATAGTATAATTTCTGTATAAGTGTAAAATTAAAAACATTAAGCATAATCGGGATCATTAGAGCTCTCTATCAATAATTGTCGTGTATATGAACTAGCCAATAGTAAAATCAACCAAATGAATTTTAAGTAATATGAAACAATAACCATCTCGATCATTAATATTACTATCATTGAAATTAGAAGAGTATGTACAAGTATCAATTTTCTCTGTTCTAAATTATTACTCATTAATGCAATAAATAATTTTTTAAAAATTATTAAATAGATCATATAATATGATATAAAACCTAAAACACCTGTTGTCGATAGCATTTCCACATAGTTATTATGCGCGTAAACGTGCTTTGATACCAACCAATATTCATTAATACAAGTTTTAAAATTATCCAATCCTCTTCCTATCCAAAAATGATCAAACCACATTTGTAAACCATACTTCAAAAACTGCCTTCTCTCGTAAGTACTATAATCAATAATTGTTTTAAAAGCCTGTTC